>CATBLW010000294.1 GCA_949486985.1 Prochlorococcus marinus str. MIT 9215 | reverse complement strand
GTTGCATTGGCTCTGCTACCTAGTGAGACACTTAGCATCAGCATTGGCTATGACCTCGGCACAACATTGCTCGCTTGGAGTTTGGGTCCGGCTTTGATGGCTGGTTCATTTGAATCAGGGCAACAGCGAACTTTTAGAGACTTGGTTAAAACTTTGTTCTCAAGCCCAGCCACTAAGGGGTTGTGCGGAGCTTTGTTGGTACAACTCACCCCCTGGAGCGACAGCATTGCAATGTTTCTCTGGGTTCCATCCAGAATTCTGATTGTTTTAGCCCTGCTTGTTGTAGGAATGCGGCTTGGATATTTGGGCTCTTCTGAGAACTCTAATTTCAGATCCCTTGCCAGTAAAATTACGCCAAGCTTGTTGATTAAGTTGCTAGTTCTGCCTGCTTTGATGTTGGTTTTATGTTTGCTATTTAACTTGCCTGATATGACACGTCGTGCCCTCGTGTTGCAGGCGGCTGCTCCAACAGCAGTTTCGCTTTTGTTGATGGCAGAAGCCAGTGGCAAGGATCAGGAAACGGCGACAGCACTTGTGGTTTGGAGCACCCTGGCAGCTGTGCTAATTGTTCCACTATGGTTTGTTTTGATTTCTTGATTTCATTGATTGACTAGATTCCTGTCTGGCTTATTTAGAGTGTATTAGCTGTATTTAAATACAGCTATGTAGAGGTTTGATTCCTCGCTCTGGCGCCATTATCGTTAGTGATGGCTTGTATTTGCTGCCGGCTTTTCAGGCCTCAGGCCTAACAGAATCAAAGATCTCCTGAAGGATCTCTCCGGCGCCTTGAGCTTTAAGGGTCTCTGCGAGCTCTTTGCCAATCTCTTCGCATGAATCAACGGGGCCAGTCTTTTGATCGCGGATCAAGCGCAGGCCATCAAGGCTGGCAACCATGCCTGTAAGAACCAGCTCGTTGTCGTTAACAATCTTGCTGTTCACGCCGATGGGGACCTGGCAACCACCTTCCAGTTCTCTCAACAAGGATCGCTCTGCAAGGCAGCGCTTGGCTGTTGGGGTGTGCTCGAGGGTTTTGATGATTTCAAGCACTTCTGGCTGGCCTTCCACGCATTCAATGCCCAGAGCCCCTTGGCCAACGGCATGAAGGGAGATGTCTCCTGGAATCAACTGATGGATGCGATCGCCGAAGCCCAGCCTGGTCAGGCCTGCTGCAGCAAGGATCAGGCAGTCGTATTCACCTGAGTCGAGCTTCTCAAGACGGGTGATCACATTGCCGCGTACATCTTTGAACACCAGGTGTGGATAGTGATGGCGCAACTGAGCAAGTCTGCGCAGGGAGCTTGTTCCGACAACCGCTCCAGAAGGCAGGCTGCTGAGTTGATGGTCGGCATTCTTTTTATTCACCACCAGAGCATCTGCTGGGTCTTCTCGCTCGGTGATACAGCCGAGCATCAGGCCTTCTGGAAGGTTTGTTGGTAGATCCTTGAGGGAATGCACAGCGATATCGGCACGCCCAATCAGCATCTGGGCTTCTAGTTCTTTGGTGAACAGGCCTTTGTCGCCGATCTTGGCCAGGGCGACATCGAGAATTTTGTCTCCCTGGGTGGCCATCGCTTCCACGGAGATGGAAAGGCCAGGGTGTGCTTTCTCCAGTTCCGCTTGCACCCAATTGGTTTGCACCATGGCCAGCTGGCTTCTGCGAGAAGCGATGCGCAGTTGGGTGAGGGCCATGTGTTCAGAACTCCAGCCCTCCAGATTAAGCAGTTGACCTCACCACGCTTTTCAAGATGTTTAATCCGTTATCGCTCTGCTGGCTCCGACCATCGCTATGAGCAGGTGTTAACGCTCTGAAGCCAGTGGATTGGGCCCCAAAAGGCCGGCCGGCTCCTGTTTGGACGATTGAATGGATTGGGAAGCTTTTTGATTTGGTCTCGATGGAGTGGCTCGCCCTAGAGCAGGTCTGCCTGATGCGTTTCATGGCTTGATGGCAACGCCAAGGTTCAGTAAGCAATAAAAAAGGGGGGCTTCAGCCCCCCTTACTTGATCGCTTTTTGGAGTGGTTACTTGATGTACTCCTTCAAGACTCCATTGCGATTGGGATGACGAAGCTTGCGTAAGGCTTTGGCTTCGATTTGCCGGATTCGCTCACGGGTGACATCAAAGATCTGGCCGATCTCTTCGAGGGTCTTCATGCGGCCATCATCAAGGCCATAGCGAAGACGCAGCACATCCCTTTCTCGTGGGCTAAGGGTTGCGAGCACACCTTCCAGATCCTCACGTAAGAGGTTCTTGGCGACATCTTGCTCAGGGTTCTCAATATCGGCTTCGATGAAATCACCGAGGCGGGAGTCTTCCTCCTTGCCAATAGGAGTTTCAAGAGAGATGGGCAGTTGAGCACTTTTGGCGATGAATCGAAGTTTCTCGATGGTCATCTCCATGCTTTCGGCAATCTCCTCCTCAGTAGGTTTGCGGCCAAATTCTTGGCTGAGCACCTTGGTGGTTTTCTTGATACGAGAGATGGTCTCGTAAAGGTGAACTGGTAGGCGAATTGTGCGGCTTTGATCGGCAATGGCTCGGGTGATGGCCTGCCGGATCCACCACGTCGCATAGGTGGAGAACTTGTAACCTTTTTCGTGGTCAAATTTCTCTGCTGCGCGGATTAGTCCCAGGCTTCCTTCCTGAATTAGATCCTGGAAAGACAGGCCTCTATTCATATATTTCTTGGCAATAGAAACAACCAATCGCAAATTGGATTGCACCATCTTGGCTTTGGCTCTGCGTCCAAGCATCAGGCGACGCCTGAACTTGATATTGGTCATTTCGACCAATGCAGCCCACTCCTTGTTATCGGGTTCCCGACCGTTATCGCTCTCAAACTGAGCAGCGATTTCCTCTAGATACAAGAGGTCGGCAATTTTGCGGGCGAGCTCAATCTCTTCATCGGGCCGTAGCAGGCGGATGCGGCCGATCTCTTGGAGGTAGACCCGAATGGAATCTTCTGTGTAGACCCCTTTCGGCCCAACCTTGATGTTGGCGAGTGCTTTTGCTCTCGCTTCGGCGTCGCTTTTGGCTGTCGCAGATCCTTGAGGGCTATCTGCTTTTTTCGTGCCTGGGGCTGTTGCTGCAAGCAGTTGTTCAGTCGTTGCATTGAGCGTTTTCGCAACAGCAGCAACGGCCTTCTCTTTCGAGTTGGCGGCGCTGGCTTTTGTTGCAGTGCTTGCAGGCTTGGCCTTTGCTTTGGATTTAGCGGCGCTGGCTTTTGTTGCAGTGCTTGCAGGCTTGGCCTTTGCTTTGGATTTAGCGGCACTGGCTTTTGTTGCAGTGCTTGCAGGCTTGGCTTTTGCTTTGGATTTAGCGGCGCTGGCTTTCGTCGTCGTGCTTGCAGACTTTTCAGCAGGCTTGCCTTTCACAGAAGAGGCCTTGGCTGTTTTGACCTTGGTCAAACCACTTGCGTTGGCAACTTCAATGATGGCTGTTTCTGCAGAGGCATTAGGAGGGGCCTTCGCAGCTGCTGCTTTGGTGGCGGCAGGGCTCATGACAGGGAACGGGTAAGAAAGAGGAGATTTCGGATGCGCAGTCCAGCCCTTGACAAACAAAACAGAATTGATCGCCACAATGTTGATGGCGCAAAAAGGCAGATCGATACCTGATGATTCATGTAATCGCCACAGCTCAAGGCGTGCGACAGATTCTGTTATTCAGGTTGTGATGAGGCCTGCTTGTTTCTGGGTTAAGACGAAAATGAGCGCAACCGTGGACCGTGGCAGGGCTGTCAGGGGCTTTCTCAGACCGGTCGACCATTGGGGTTTTGCCCTGATGGCTCGAGCTGCGTGTCTTCCCGCTGGACGGAACTCTGCTCGGTTCCGACAACAGCCTTGTGGCTGTCAACACCATTATTCTAAAAAAAACTTGTGACCTATGCAAGTCCTGAGATTGACCCTTCTTCTTTGAGCAGGCCTGCAGAGGTGGATGTTTGGCTTGAGGCTGGTCGAGATGGACGTTGCTTTACCTATTTAGATAGTCGAAATTTGGGGGTTGAATTTGGGGATTTGGTAGTCGTTCGCTTGCGCGGCCGATTGATTCAAGGCCTGGTGATGGCTAGGCGGATGGCATCACCTCAGCCGCGAGGGTCAGTTTCTGAACAAGGGCAACAGCCGCCGCGCTCCCTCCTTGCGATCGAGTCTCTGGTTCAGTCTGGAGTGGTTGACCCTCTCTGGAGAGAGTGGCTTGAAGCGATGGCAGAGCGTTGTCATATCAGTGCTTTCAGAATGCTCAAGGCCGCTTTCCCCCCGGGGTGGTTAGGGCAGCGAAAGGCCAGCCATGCGGAACCGCTTCGACTTTGGTGGGTTCAACTCGATGACGAGGCAAGCTCATCAGAAGAACTCCCCCGTCGCCAGGAGGACCTTCAGGCTGCCTTGATAGCGCGTGGTGGTGGCGCTTGGCAGAAGGATCTTCAGGGTGATGGCTTTGGTGCTGGGCTTGTCAACAGCCTGTTGAAGCGTGGTCGCGTTCGTCGAGAAAAGCGCTTGCCTTCTGAGCAGGGCTTTGTTGGCAAACCTTGTGCATCTTCCCCGCAGCATGGTTTTGAGCCTCCTCAACCGCTGACCAAAGAGCAGCAGATGGCGGTTGAGATTTTTTTGGCTCAACCTCCTGGAGCTGGGCTTTTGCTCTGGGGTGTCACAGGTTCTGGCAAAACAGAGGTTTATTTGCAGCTGGCCGCCATGGAGCTGGCTGCTGGTCGCCATTGTTTGGTACTCACTCCTGAAATCGGCTTGGTTCCCCAGCTGGTTGACCGTTTCCGCCGTCGATTTGGCGATCAGGTCTTGGAATATCACAGCGGCTGTTCCGACCGCGATCGCGTGAATACTTGGCGCCAGGGGCTTACTGCTGCAAAGCCATTGGTGGTGGTGGGTACACGCTCAGCTGTGTTTTTGCCTTTGGCGCCTCTGGGACTGATCGTTCTGGATGAGGAGCACGACAGTTCGTATAAGCAGGAGTCTCCAATGCCCTGCTATCACGCTCGTGATATGGCTCTGGATCGAGCTTGTCGCACTGGTGCCAAGGTTGTTCTGGGGAGTGCCACGCCTTCATTGACAACCTGGAAGAGCTTGGCGCCGGAAGGCCCCTTGGCGCTGGCTCGACTCACTGAGCGCATCTCGAATCAGCCCTTGCCGCCGGTGCATGTCGTCGACATGCGTCAGGAATTGGCTGATGGTCATCGTCGGTTGGTTAGTCGCCCGCTCATGGAGCGTTTGGCGGCCTTGCCTGAAACAGGCGAGCAGGCTGTGGTGTTGGTGCCAAGGCGCGGCTACAGCAGCTTTTTGAATTGCCGTAGTTGTGGGGAGGTGGTCCAATGCCCCCACTGTGATGTGGCGTTGACTGTCCATCGAGGGCGGCAGGGGCATCAATGGTTGCGTTGCCATTGGTGTGACCATCGCGCCGAGTTGGAGTCCAGCTGTCGTCATTGTGGTTCGAAGGCCTTCAAACCTTTCGGGGCTGGAACACAAAGGGTTCTGGAGCATCTCAGTGAGGAGCTCGAAGGGCTGCGCTTGTTGCGTTTTGATCGCGACACCACGAGAGGGCGTGATGGTCATCGACGTTTGCTGGAGAAGTTTGCAGCTGGTGAGGCTGATGTGCTTGTGGGCACGCAAATGTTGGCCAAGGGAATGGATCTACCGAGGGTCACGCTGGCGGCTGTTTTGGCCGCTGATGGCTTGTTGCATCGTCCTGATCTACAAGCTGGTGAACAAAGCCTTCAACTGCTGTTGCAACTGGCGGGTCGAGCAGGTCGAGGAGAGCGTCCTGGTCAGGTTTTGGTCCAGACCTATTGCCCAGATCACCCTGTGATTCTTCATTTGGTGGATGGTCGTTATGAGGCCTTCCTCCAGCAGGAGGCGCAACTGCGCAAAGAGGCTGGCTTGGTGCCCTACAGCCGAGCCTGTTTGTTGCGGTTGTCAGGTGAAACCGCTGCTGAAACAGCATCGGCGGCGGCGGTTTTGGCGGAGCAGATTCGTCCCCTTTGCGTGGCACAGGGATGGTGTCTGGTGGGGCCTGCACCGGCTCCTGTCGCCAGGGTGGCGGGCCGTAGCCG
>CATBLW010000293.1 GCA_949486985.1 Prochlorococcus marinus str. MIT 9215 | reverse complement strand
CCCCGCTTGGCGACGATCCTGCCGCTGGGCTCGTCAGATGGGCGATTGGCTGAATTCGAGCAGCATGTGTGCCATCAACTCCGTCAGCTGCTCTCGACAGGCCGCACACCGGTGTTGTTCACGAGTCGCGGGGAAGTGGATGGCATGTCACCTGCTGCAAGGCTGAGTTTTGGTATGGCTTTGGCTCAATTGATGGCTCGTTTGGGAGCAGCTCTCGCTCCAAGGTTGGGCTATCTGATCACTAAGGGTGGAATTACAACCCACACGCTGTTGGCAGAAGGTCTGGCCCTCGAGATGGTTCAACTGGAGGGGCAAATCTTGCCAGGCTTGTCGTTGGTGAGGCCTTTAGCTGGAGAAGGCTTGGTGGATCTGCCGATCCTTACCTTCCCTGGCAATCTTGGTGATGAAACCACGCTGTTATCCGCTTGGCGTTTGATGGAGGCCGGCGGCAGAAGCCAGTAGTTCCATCGGATGAGCGACGGCAACATCACCACCATCAAGATGACGGCGGAGTTGCATGGTGCAGCCAATGTTGGCGCTGGCAATCAGCTCAGCCCCAGTGTTGCTGAGGTCAGCAACCTTGATTCTCCCCAGCTCGGCAGCTTCTTTAGGGTTGACCAAGTTATAAATTCCGGCGCTGCCACAGCAGACTCCGGCTTCTGTGGCTTCGCTCAAAACAAGATGTGGAATGGCCTTTAACAGTTGCCTCGGTTGGGTTTTGATTCCTTGGCCATGAATCATGTGGCAGGCATCGTGGAAAGCAACTCTCAGAGGAGTTTTGGGACCGGCCGGTTGTCCGTTCTTGTGGTTTAGGGGCTGGAGCTGTTGATGAAAGGTGCTGTCGAGGCCGCGTTCTGCCAGGAATTCATGCACATCGAAGACGGGAATGTTGAAGCCTGCTTTCTCATTGAGGAGTTCGCCGTAGGCCTTCATCGTGTGGCCACAGCCCGAGGCGGCCACGAGCACCGCCTCTAAGGGTTTGTTCCCAGCAGGTTGCCCTGGGCCGACAACGTTGGCAAAGCTTTGCACCAGCTTCTCGGCGAGCTCTCGGGTTTGTTGGAGTTGCCCCTGGTGGTGGGAGACGGCGCCACAGCAGCCTTGATCTTTTGGCACCACGACTTCAAAGCCATTGGCTTGCAGCACGGCGACAGTGGCGTTGTTCACCTTGGGATCAAAACAACGTTGCACGCAGCCAAGAACCAGCCCCACCCTGCCCCGGCATTCAGCGGCTGCGGGGTGGAGAACCTTCAGCTCATCCTGAAAATTTTCGGCTTCAAGAGCAGGCAACAAGGCCTCCATCGCTTCCAATTGGGGTCCAAAAATTCTGTTGAGTCCTAGGCGGCGGCTGAGCGCTTGTATTGGTGTCCCCGCGTAGGCACGCAAAGGTTGCAGAAGGGCGCGGAGTCGGCCGGGATAGGGGAGCAACTTCAGCAGTAACTGGCGGAACTGGTTTTGGCAGGGGCTGCGAAGTTCTGCTTGGTTCAGTAAAGGTCGGGTGGCCTCGATGAGCTGGTCGTAACGGACTCCTGAGGGGCAGGCCGTCACACAGGCAAAGCAGCCAAGGCAGGAGTCGAAGTGGCTGGCGACGGTGGCATCAAGTTCCAGCTCACCGTTGTCGATCGCTTTGAGGGTATGGATGCGGCCACGGGGGGAATCCATCTCGCTACCCAAGACGCGGTAACTGGCGCAGGTGGGCAAACAGAAGCCGCAATG
>CATBLW010000292.1 GCA_949486985.1 Prochlorococcus marinus str. MIT 9215 | reverse complement strand
GGCTGAGAAAACGGTTGCCTGATCTGATCCTCAATGGCTCCATGAAGCATCGCCTTGCCCACAACCTCAACATCAGCATTCCTGGAGTTCGAGGCAGCAACCTGTATCGACAATTGCGACCAAAGATTGCTTGCAGCAGCGGCTCAGCCTGCAGCAGCGGGGCTCCATCCCATGTGCTGATGGCATTAGGTCGCACATCTATGGAAGCCGAAGCCTCCCTGCGTCTGAGCCTGGGAAAACTCACCTCTGAGGACGACATCCATCAAGCCCTTGAAGCGATTGTCAGCAGCGTCAACAAACTTCGAAGCGAATCAACGCGAACGCAATAACAACGAACTCAATGCAATCAAGCTGAAGACTCGAGAGCTGTAGGCCGTTGAGTTCAAAGACTGGCGAACTGAATACAAGCCAGGCCAAACGACCATGAGCGACAGCCAAACAAGCGGCTTAGCAAGAGATGTAGCGATATCAAACGATCCTGGAAAAGATTGTGATCGCGGCTACCTTCTGCAAGTAATGGCGAATCCCATGGTGGCCTAATGACCAGCAATCCCAACGCTGCAAGCGTTCAAGTTCTCAAAGCTGTCGAAGACGGCTGGAACGCCTTTTGCAAGGCTCCCTGGAGTTTTCTGCTCTTCCAAGTCTTGGTCGGGGTCGTCTCACTGCCCTTCATCGGCATTGCCGCCTTGGGCTACGGGGGAGTGAACAAGATGATCCCAATGGAATGGTTGGCCTCTTTAGTCAATCCAGTAATCGGCGGGTTCCTTCTGCTCGTAGGCCTAATTGGTTACGTGGTCGTTGTTCTCTGGGGAATTGTCGGAATGATCCGAGGTTCCTGGACTTCCCTCAACGGTCGCAAACCAGACTTTCGTGATTTCACACGCTGGGATGGCGCTGCTAGCGGACGCCTACTGGGCTCGATGGTGCTTCTGTGGATCGTGATCGCTATTGCCTCCGTGATCGCCTACTGGATTGGAATGGGCCTCGGACAAATCAATCAAGCACTTGTTCTGATCCCAAGCATTGCCTTAGGCATTTTCGGAATTTGGTTCATGGTCAACCAAAAGTTCCTGGTTCAAGCAAGCCTGCTAGGCAGCAAAAACTCCGCCGATGCACTCACGTCTGGATTCAAAGTCATCAACCCCTCCTGGTGGATTGTGCTCTGGCTCGTGATCGTTGAAGCAACGATTAATGCCATCGCTGTTGTGTTAGCGCAAGGCGGCATGTTCGTTGCCGTGCCTGTGCTCGTCTGCATCTCAACCGCGGCCTATCGCCAGCTGTTCGGACCAGAAGATCGCACGGGGCTGGCTAACCCCAACTAAGCAAAAAGAAACCGCCAATGCCGAGTAGTGCCAGGCCAACCTGGGCTACTCGGCTCACCAACAATCCAGCAACCACCGCCAAGCCAACCAAAGCTCCGCGACGGATAGCCGCGATCCAGCCCAGAGCCAACGGAGGCCGGCTGGCCGCCAAAGTTTCCACCAGGGCAGCACCAAGCCAAGGACCAAAGAGAGCGCCGAGCAATGGCCCTCCAAAAGGCAATGCGGGCAACAAGCCCACCAAGCCAAGCAACAGCCCCAATCCAGCACCTAACGCTGCCCAGCGACTGGCTTGCAAGCGTGCAGAGGCAAGAGCGACTGCCAACAGATCGGCAATCAAGCCCAGAACAAACACGATCACAGCCATAAGCAAGCAAGGCCAGCCGGCGATCCAGCCGACATGCCATACCCACAAACCGGCGCCAATCGGCAACCACAGCAAACTCGGCAGCACGGGTAGCAACGAGCCCGGCAACGCCAGAAGCTGCACAACCACGGCAAGCCACCAGATCGGATCAGAAGGCATCAGGGATCTATGGATTCAATGCAGCGGATTCAATGCAGCGCCGAGCGATTCGACACTTGGCGCTGCGACTGCGGGGATTCGCAGCGACCTCTGCTTCATTGGCAATCAAAGGTTTTCGTGTCAGTCGCTCCAGGCGCTGATCCTTCAAGAAGGCAGTCTTGACACGACGATCTTCCAGCGAATGGAAGCTGATGACGGCGAGAAGGCCACCTGGCAGCAACCAATCCGGAGCCTGTTGCAAAAAGCGATCCAAGACATCCAACTCCTGGTTCACGGCAATGCGCAGGGCCTGGAAAGTGCGCGTGGCTGGATGAATACGCCCACGCCGCGCTTTCGGGGGATAGCAACCTGCCACCGCATAAGCGAGGGCAGCCGTGCCAGAGAAAGGGCCATGCTCAGCCAGATCGTGCTTGATGCGCCTGGCGATACGCCGAGACAACCGCTCTTCGCCATAGGCATAGATCAAATCCGCCAATTCAGTTTCATCCAGGCGTTCGATCAATTCGGCTGCCGTTTCTCCCTGCTGAGGGTTCATGCGCATATCCAGCGCACCATCGAGTCGAAAGCTGAAACCCCGCTCAGCAACATCCAACTGGGGACTGCTGACCCCGAGATCAGCCAACACGATCACAGCTGGTTCCGATGGGGTGAAATCGGCAAAGTTAGTGGCCACAATCTCCAGCCGAGACGAGAAGGGTTCCAGGCGTTCAGCGGCAGCAGCTCGAGCCGTGGGATCTTGATCCAGGCCAACCAAACGAAGCTGAGGATGAGCTTCAAGCAGCAAGGCACTATGGCCGCCACCGCCAAGGGTGGCATCGATCAACACACCGCCCGCCAGCAGTTCTGAAGGCAAAGCAGCGGCATTCTCAAGCAGCTGTTCTTGCAACACCGGCTGATGCTGAAAGCCTGAATTCGAAACGACAGAAGGAGAAGGCATGGGTTCCTTCCTAAGATCCCGATAGCGTTCTGCAAACCACGGCCCCATGACGCAACTTGAAACGCGTACGGAGCCCATGGTGGTCAACTTTGGCCCCCATCACCCGTCGATGCATGGGGTTTTGCGATTGGTGGTCACTCTCGACGGTGAAGACGTCATCGACTGTGAGCCAGTGATTGGCTATCT
>CATBLW010000291.1 GCA_949486985.1 Prochlorococcus marinus str. MIT 9215 | reverse complement strand
CTCGCCATCGATCTCTCCATCGATCTCTCCATCGATCTTGCAATCGATGTCTCCATTGGCGTCATCTTTGGGAGGGATGCCATGGCTCTGGGAATCGGCTGCGTTTCCTGAACCCTTTTCATTCACAGCCTCTTCATTCACAGCCTCTTCTGCTGAGGCTTGTTCTTGCATCGGCTGTTCCTGTCCTGGCAAGGGCTGTTTCTCTAAGGCCTGTTCTTCTGAAGGCTGCTCTGGCAAATTCTGATCCTGTAAAGACTGATCTGCTGCTGGCTGTTCAAGGGAAGCCTGGTCGTGTGAGATCTGCTCTGGGGAAGTTGGTTCCGGGAGGGGAAGGTCGGCGTCAGGCATGGACCAGATGGGCGATGTGGGTCGGACTGAGTGGTTCGGAGTTAGTGGTTTGCTCTTAGTTGGCTGTTGGGTCTTGTTGTTGAGGTTGCTCGAGTGCACCAACCCTGAGCCTTAATTGATTTTTCAGCGTGGCGGAATCAAAAAGGATCGGCAATAGATGGGGGCTTTTCTCTTCTCGGAAGTAAAGGAGCCCAGGTAGTCCTGGTAAGAACATTCTCCAGGCCAACCAACTCGTAAAGGGGAAGCGTCGTAATTCTCGCCCTGATTGCCAAATCACCATGGCTTGCGGCGTGATCTCTAGGCGCAGGATGAGTGTTTGAACAAGAAGGAGGAGTCCAACGCTTCCGACCAAAACTGACGGCCATGGATGAAATGGGACTAGCCAGAGACTGATGCCAAGGGCTGTAATCAGCAGCGGCAAGCGTGGGTTGGGCGAGAGAACCACACTCGCTTTTGGATCGTTTTGGCTGGGAGGTGTCGTTGACATCAGCCGAAAAGAATTTGGGTGAGCAACATGTCCATCAATGACACCGTCACCAGTGTCATGACGACGGCACCGGTGGTACTCGTTCCTACCTCTTTAGGGCCGCCGCGGGTGGTGAGACCCCATCCACAGGCAAGGATTGCAATTTGCAGGCCAAACACCAAGGCCTTGATCAACATGAATGGCAAGTCATCAGGCCCAAGCCAAGTCCGCACCGAATTCCAGAACACATCTGGCGGGATTTGGTAGAGATGCGTGCTGCTGACTTGGCCGCTCTTTAGCGCCACTCCGAAGAACAACAGGCATTGCACTGGCGCCATCACCACCATGGCGATCAACCTTGGAACAACCAGGTACTCCACTGGATCCGTGCGGAGCATGGTGATGGCATCGATCTGCTCAGTCACCTTCATGGTTCCGAGTTGGGCTGCATAGGCTGTTGCAACCTTGCCTGTCAGCAGTGTGGCGGTAAGCAGTGGGGCGATCTCTCTGGCCATGCCAATGGCAAGGATCCCTCCCACAGTGGAGCCGGCACCTTGTCGACTGAGTTCGGCCGCGACCTGGATGTTGAAGACGGTTCCTGCTGCAATACCAGTAATCAAGATAATTAGGAAGCTGCCTGGGCCTGCTTCCATCAGTTGATCAAACAAGTCGACGGTGTTGATGCGTCCTCTT
>CATBLW010000290.1 GCA_949486985.1 Prochlorococcus marinus str. MIT 9215 | reverse complement strand
TGGAATGTTACGTCTGCTGTTTTCATTGCTGATTCGAATACTTCTCTGTTTTGATTCATCTCCCCAGGATTATCAGCATTGAAAGCAAATGTCTTTCTCGATAAGTACATCTCTTGTAGTTCGTTCTCTTCTTCCCAGGTTGAGTTCTCAACAGCGAGATTCACATTTGAGCTATAGCTGCCGCTTGAATTCGAAAAAACACGGCAGGCTGCTTCTCTTAGACTTGTGCCTTGTGCTTTGGCCTGCTCAAGAGAGTGTTTGCGAACGAAATTTTGATCTAGAGGTTCGTCTGCTTCTGCAGCCATCTTTACTCCCTGATCGATCAGGGCCATTTGATTGATAAATAGATCTCTAAATACTCCCGAGCAATTGACGACCACATCAACTCTTGGGCGCCCAAGTTGTTCTAGTGGAATGAGTTCGAGTTTGTTGACGCGACCAACGGAATCGGGCACTGGCTTGACGCCGATAAACCAAAGAATTTGTGCAAGAGATTCTCCATAGGTTTTGATGTTGTCTGTTCCCCAAAGAACGCAGGCGATTGTTTCTGGACAGGCTCCCTGTTCCTCAGTTTGGCGTTCAATTAATTTGTCAACAACTATCTTTGCGGCTGCTACTGCTGCTCTTGTTGGAATTGATTGTGGATCGAGCGCATGAATATTCTTGCCACTTGGTAGAACTCCAGGATTTCTGATCGGATCTCCACCAGGGCCAGGGATGACATATTCACCATCAAGAGCCCTAAGCAGACTCTCCATTTCCATATCTGCGCAGATCTTTTCGAGGCAGTTGCGCAGGTAGTCAAATAGTTTGTCGATGGCAACACTATCGACATTGCCAAAGCCTGCTTTTGCGCAAGTTTTAAGCCAAGGGTTTTTGCTCTTGAATCCAAGCCGTTTTTTGAGTTTAGAAAGCAAGCTTGTATGGCCTTTCATGCTCACTCGACCATCGCGTCCAGTCAGTGAACGAACCATTGATTCAACGGCAGTTCGGCATGTTTCTGTAATCGTTCTGTTCAGCTCGACATCAGCGAGCACGCCATCATCGTTGCCTTTATAAATATCCTCTATATTGCGATCAATTGCTTCAGCGATGAGAGCAGGTAGTGAGCGCAATCCGTCGTCTTTACGTTCCAATGCAGCAATACTTACGAGTGTTGCAATGGCTTCTTCTGCAGTAGGAGGTTTGCCAATTGTATGCAGTCCGCAGGGTAGGAGACGGCTCTCAATCTCCATCAACTGGCTATAAACTGCTCCAACAACTCCATCACGACCTTCGAGGTCGAGTTCTGATGAATCCTGTTCAGGAAGATTTACATCTTTATCCAAATTGCACTGTCTGGCAGTCTCAATAATCGCGTTGACAATCTGCACTCCGCGCCCACTTTCGCGAAGTTGTTGATAGGAGCCGACCAGCTCACCTAGTTCTTTGAGGCCTTTATATAAGCCGGCATTTTCTGCTGGTGGTGTTAGGTAGCTGATTGTGGAGGCATAACCCCGACGTTTGGCGATTGTTGCCTCAGATGGATTATTGGCTGCGTAGTAGTAAAGATTTGGTAGTGCACCAATTAATGAGTCTGGATAGCAAGTTTCACTCATGCCCATTTGCTTGCCAGGCATGAATTCCAGAGAGCCATGGGTGCCAAAATGGAGCACAGCGTCGGCTTTGAATATTTTTTCTAAATAGGTGTAATAGGCAGCAAATCCGTGATGTGGACTAGCACTCCGCGAGTAAAGTAATCGCATCGGATCGCCTTCGTAGCCGAAGGTTGGCTGAACACCTACAAAGATGTTGCCAAAATGACGGCCGAAAATTAATAGGTTCTGTCCGTCACTATTCAGGTTGCCTGGTGGTTTGCCCCAGTTCTCCTCAAGCCGATTTGAATATGGTGTCAACCTTTCATATTCCTGAACGCTCATCCGGTGAGCAATGGAAAGTTCTGGTGCTCCTTCGAGTGCTTCTGGATCATTAATTACTGCCTCCATCAATGATTTTGAATCTTTAGGCAGATTGTCAACTTTGTACCCTTTCGCTTTCATTTCCTCCAACACACGTTGGATGGACCCAAATACATCTAAATAGGCAGCACTACCGACATTGCCTTTGTCTGGAGGGAAGCTGAAAATGGTGATGGCAAGTTTCTTTTCTGCCCTTGGTTTGATCCTCAGTGATGACCAGCGGATTGCACGTTCAGCAATCGCATCAACGCGATCTTGAAGTGTGTGGGCTTTGCCTGTTGCATCATCTCGGCCAGAGAGAACAATCGGTTCAATGGCTCCATCAAGCTCTGGTATTGCGATCTGAAGAGCAACCTGTACAGGATGAAGTCCCAGGTCGCTGACCTCCCATTCTTGAGTGGTTTGGAACACCAGTGGCAGGGCAACCATGTAGGGCCGGCTTAGCCGTTTAAGCGATTCGATCGCTTTGGGATGATCTTGGCGAGCAGGTCCGCCGACTAAGGCGAAGCCTGTCAAGGAGACAACCCCATCAACGAGCGGTTGCTCGCTGTTGAGTGGGTCGTAGAAAAAAGCATTAACGGGTCTTGAGAAATCAAGACCTCCACAAAATATTGGTAAAACGCGTGCTCCACGGAATTCAAGTTCTTGAATCACCGCCACATAGTGGGCATCGTCTCCAGTCACAATGTGGCTGCGCTGGAGCACCAAGCCGATCATCGGGCCTTTGCGTGCTGCTTCAGTTAAATCACTTCTGCTGTTTGTCCAGTTGAGGTATTCCTTGAGATCCTCAAACATTGATGGCGCCATGGGATGCCAGATGCCCAGGTCTGGGAAGATCTCTGGCTCTGCCACCTCAAGCTTGGGACGCTCTTGTCCTTCCAGATCGGGGAAGGCGTATTTGTCCGCAAGCATCAACAGGAGATTGCGGAGATTGTCTGGTGTTCCACCAAGCCAGTATTGGAAGCTAAGGATGAAACTGCGCGCATCCTGAGCCTTCTCGACTGGCAGGTATTTGAGAATGTTTGGCAGCGTGTTGAGCAACTTCAGCATTGAGTCTTGGAAGCCAGCGCCTTCGGACTCCTTGCGCTTCTTCATGAAGCTTGCAAAGGCACTTTTGCTTTGCCCCAATTGAGCCATCGTGAAGCTGCCAAGCTTGTTGAGTCGCATCACCTCTGGCATTGAGGGGAAGACAACAGCGGCTTTTAAACGATCACGATGGGGCTCAACGGCCTCAACAACCTTCTGGGCAAGGTCTTCGATGAAAATCAATGAGGCAATAAAAACATCGGCGCTAGCCACGTCTGCCTGGAAGTCTGCGTAGTTTTTGGGATCGCGAAGTTCTTCGATTAGATAACCGCTCAGTTCAATGCCAAGGGCGCCTTTGTCTGCATTGATCGTGTTGGCGGCCTTGGTTAGAGCGTTTTGGTATTGCGGTTCAAGCACCACGTATACAGCTTTCATCACGGCCTGATGGCCATGGTTCTCGGCAGGAGCAACTCGGCGATCGGCTGAGCGGACCTGCGTGAACATTGCGATGTGCTGAGTAATTAGACGTAGCCTAATTGGGACTGGCGCTGAGAGTGTCCTTGCGACCTAGGGCGTTACATGACATGGCTGCTCCATCACATGGATTGCCCCATAGGCTTTGGCGATTGAACAGCTTGTTATGACCTCAGCATCGAACACATCAATACCTGTTGTTGTGGCTGGAGCACTGGGACGCATGGGGGCTGAAGTTATAAAAGCCATCCATGGCTCTTCCGATTGTCAGCTTGTTGGTGCTGTTGAGACTTCGCCTGGTAAGGAAGGTATTGATGTAGGCCTTGAGCTTGGCCTTGGAGAGCTTGATGTTGCGCTGACATCAGATTTTGAAGCTTGTCTTTGTGGCGCCAGTCAAGCTGTAGGCAAGTTGGGACCAGGTTTCGGGGCTGTTCTTGTTGATTTCACGCATCCGTCGGTTGTCTATGAGCACACAAGGGCAGCCATTGCCTATGGAGTGCATCCGGTGATTGGCACCACTGGCCTGTCTCCAGATCAATTGAATGAACTGAGTCAGTTTGCTGACAAGGCCTCCATGGGGGCTGCTGTGATCCCGAACTTCTCTGTCGGAATGGTTTTGTTGCAACAGGCGGCAGCAGCAGCGGCACGCTTTTACAACCACGCAGAGTTAACGGAACTGCATCACAATCGTAAAGCTGATGCTCCGAGTGGAACTTGTATTAAGACTGCGGAACTGATTGAAGAACTCGGAAAATCATTTAATGCTTCGGAGGTTGATGAACATGAGTCTTTGGATGGCTGTCGTGGTGGCTTAAGGGAAAGTGGTTTGCGTCTGCATTCCCTTCGACTGCCTGGTTTAGTCGCTCATCAAGAAGTGATGTTTGGTTCTCCTGGCGAGACCTACACACTTCGGCACGACACAATCGATCGCTTGGCCTATATGCCGGGTGTTTTGCTCACCGTGCGTAAGGTGCGACAAATACAGGGCCTCGTTTATGGCCTTGAACGTCTGATCTGAGCAGAGAAAAACTGATGTTGGTACCCCTTCGCCCAGGAGAGCTTCAAAAACTTATCCCTGCGGTCGCCACAAGTAACCAGTTCGCAGCCGCTCTCGGAAATCCCAGGAAAATTCTGCAACGAGTTTTGCTCTCCACTATCGGAGGTGCAATCACTTTGGTTATCAGTCAGGTCATGGTAGGAAGCCGCTTTTATTCTGTTTTTTTGATTGTTGGAGTTGTTTTCCTTTTATACATACTTTGGGGCCCAATCTTGGAAGGTGGTAGGCGCAATGCTGTACTTCGACGCTACCCAGCCTCGGCGATTTTTCAGGGTCAGATTGCTGAAGCCTTTACGCGAGAACGCGTTGAGAATCGACACGAGCAGGCTAACCAGCATGGTGAGCTCGAATTAGTCGAGAATCGTAGAACTTGGTTAGTATTAGAGCTCGAGGATGAAGATGGTTACTTGGGGCAATTAAGCTTCCCGATGGATAAAAAACACCAGTCGATCCGTCCTGGAACGTTGATTCGATGTGTTGTATTGAGTGAGCAAAAGAACTTCTCACGCATAAGCGCAATGAGTGATGCATGGCTGCCTGAACTACGTCTTTGGGTGGGAGAGTATCCGTTCCTATTGAGGCCTGCATTCGAAGAGCTATGTCAATTGCGTTTGTTTAGACATATGGATTGAATATCGATTTTGTTAGTACATCTCACTGCAAGCATTTCTATTTGTAGGATCAAGCCTCCTGAGGCTCGCTATTGCTTTCAATCTGTCATTCAATACTGGGTTGAATCATTTCAATCATGGATTGATTGTTTTGTTGGTTATGCTGATTATTGGCAGGCGATATATCCACGATTGATGCGTCGTCATTGCATGGTGGCAAATATTCGACCACTCCGTTTTTTCTCTGGCCATCGAGGAATACGTCCTTTGCCTTCGCTGTCTCCCGATGAAAGCAATGTTGCCTATCAAGCAAGCTCAATAATGTTTTATCTGCGCTCTCCTGGGTTCAGCTCTTGACTCCATTTAAATCAGTGAAAAGCGAAATTAATCCACAATCTATGCAGGCCAAGATTTTTGGCGCAGGGCCTAGTGGATCCATGCTTGCTCTTGCCTTGGCTCAGGCTGGTTGGGGTGTCACGCTCTGCGATCCATTAACTGCTGATCAATTACGAGAACGCAGTAGGGCCTACGCGCTTACGCATTCCTCCAGAAGGCTGCTTCAATCTCTTGATTTATGGACTTCCTTGTTAAGCCATTTGGCCCCATTTAAGACATTGCGCTTGGAAGACCATGAAATCAATCGACACACCTGGTTCGAAATTTCTGATCTTTCTATAGCCAATCAGGCTCATCAAGCTGTCGGTTGGATTGTTGATCATCGACCATTAATGGAACTATTGCTTGAGCGTCTTGAATCATTCCCGTCGGTTATTTTCCAGCTTGGTGGTGAAAGTGATCAACCTCATCAATCTCATGATTTACTGATTGCATCTGATGGCCCAGGTTCTCCTACACGCAATGAATGGGGGATCAAAGTATGGAAACATCCTTACCGACAGGGCTGTTTAACCGTCAAGGTGTTGTTAAGGGGGGCCGACCCATTTGTTGCCCATGAGTTGTTTCGAGCTGAGGGTCCATTAGCTGTATTGCCAATGGGCGGAGAACAATTCCAAGTGGTTTGGAGTGCTCCTTTTTGGCGTTGTCAAGAGAGAGCTGCGCTGCCAACAGCGACTTTTCTTGATCGTCTTGCTGCTGTTCTACCTAGTGGACTTGAACCTGATGCCCTTGTCGATTCTCCTGCTGCATTCCCGCTGGAGTTGTCTTTAGCCCAGAGGCTTCAGCATGGTCGTGGTTTGTTGGTTGGTGAATCTGGGCACCGCTGCCATCCAGTTGGAGGCCAGGGTCTAAATCTTTGCTGGCGAGATGTCAGCGCACTGCTGACTGTTGTTGAGCGTTTAAAGGAAAGGCGTGGACGAATGACGCTTGAGAAATTACCTCGCTGTTATGCACGCCAGCGTTGGCTGGATCTTGTTTTGGTTGGCTTGGCTACTGATCTGATCGTTCGCCTGTATTCAAACCGCAATCTCTTGTTGAAATCTCTACGGCTTCCGTTGATGGCACTGATTGACAATCAGAGATGGTTTAGAAGGTTGCTTCTTGCTTCAATGACGGATGGGCCGACCAGATTATTCGGTTCATTGTCAGAATGACAGTTAGCTTGCAACGCTCTTTTCGTGGTGATTAGCAGCCATCCACAGCCTGAGGTGTCTCCACAATTAATTGAGTTTCTTCAACAGAAACTTGGTCTCAGTGAAAACGCACTCAATTTGGGTTTGCGGCAGGCTGAGTTGGAACAGGCTCCTTTACCAATTGTGCTTTGGAGCTTTGGCTTGCTGAGTTTGACTCAGTATCAGCAAGTTCTTGATTGGGAAAATGATCATCAATAAGTGATCAGTGATTTGGTTGGCAAATCGCTGGGAAGTCTTTCTCGTCCGCCTAGATCAGCAAGTTCAATCACAAATCCACAGCCAACTGGATGTCCACCAGCTTGCTTGACCAGCTCGATTGATGCTTGAGCTGTGCCTCCAGTGGCCAGAAGGTCATCCACGATCAGGACTCTGCTCTGCTCTTGAAAAACATTGGCATGAATTTCAAGTCGATCAGTGCCGTATTCGAGTGCATAGTCGATACCAATAACTTCGCCTGGTAGTTTCCCTGGCTTGCGAACAGGGACAAAACCGAGTTTTTGAGAATGGGCAAGAGGTGCTCCAACAATGAAACCCCTCGATTCAATCCCAACAATTAGATCGGGTTTTAACTGTTTGCAGAGCTCACCCATTTGGCGCATCACCTCATCCCATCCGCTCGTATCACGTAGTAATGGACTGATATCTCGGAAGAGAATGCCCGGTTTGGGGAAGTCAGGAATGTCCTGAATGAATTGACGAAGATCCAACTGCTGATGACGCATGGGCCTAGACCCTGCCATCATCGCAGCCATGAGCGAACACAGCCATGATCGAACAAATTACAACTGCAGAACAGCCAGCATCTGGAGAGCAACAACCAACAGTTGCTTTGCCCTCAGCTGTTTTAGGTCGGAGAGGGCTGGAACGTCTTGATCTCTTGTTGCTTGTTGTCGAATCACTCGATCTCAATGGTGGCGAAGCCATGCTTTGGTCGCTTCAGCAGCTTGGTTTGCAAGGGCAGTTCCCTAATCGGGTTGAACTATGGAAGCGACGCTGTCACAACCCCTTGAGGCGTGCCACGCGTCGAGGTCAACTCAGTTCAGTGGATACAGAGGCTCTGATCCGTTTGCTTTGTGCCATGTCAGAACGTCTTTATCCATTGCTGCATCAATTGCTTTCGACTCGCGAACCGGATCAACTCAACCAGCAGCGATGGACTCTTCTCGATCAGCGCCTTCGTGATTTGATTGATGAACGCATGAATCCACGTCGTGGTGCTGTGCAGCGCCTTTTGATGCCTGACCATTCCAAGGTTATTCAACGTGAGTTAGTGCTTAGCCTTGCTTTGGCTGCCGGACCAGGGGGGGTGGACCGTTTACGCGCCAGCCTTCTTGATCCCACTCCCTGAGTCTTGTCTGATGTTTAATCTCTCTTTCCGTTACGACCAAACAGCAGCTCGTCTTCAGGTTGAGGGACTGCCTGATTTCTCCGCTGGACAAGCAGAGGGGGTGATTGGCATCCTTTCTGGTTGGAAACTCCAGTTGGTGGCATCCCCAGAGCTTGAGGGTAAGCGAGATCATCTTCTGGCCTTGATGAGCACCGTGCTCCCGTATGCAAGGCATCGACTTTCAGGAGTGAGCCGTTCCTTTGGAGATGAGGCCAGTGCCGTCTCCATTGCTCCTGATGGAGAGGGCCATCAACTCTTGTTGAGAAGTAGTCAGAAAGGTGTTGAACCACTCACTCTTCATCTGGATGATGCTGAATTTGCTGACCTTGTCCGCTGTCTTGATTCTTTAAGACTTGATCCACGTGTACAGGTTGCTTGGGATTTGCCCTTGAATCAACCTCTTCCTCGCCAGGAACTTGCTGAACAGGTGCCTATTGCCCAACGTTTTGCAGCTCCGCTTTTTGGTGGCGCAGCACTTGTGATTTTCGCCGGACTCGGGCTATTACTTCCTTTCCCTGGTTCTCAAGATGGAGTTGAACAACCAGTTGAGTCTCCATCGACAGAACAAGAGCAGGCTTCCTCTTGATATTGACGATCAGGACCTTGAGGTCAGAATTACATTCATTAGAACCATGGCGCTCTGTCTCAAATGAAACGTCTGAATTGTTCTTTTAACTCAGTTGTCGTTCGCGATCCTGGTTTAATCCCGCGGTCATTCTTATGAGTAGAAATCTGCGTAATTTCAACAGCAAAGATCGTCAACGTCAGGTATTTCGTAGAGATAGAACGCGCAGAAGTGTTCCTATTTGGCGTCAATTTATCCAGTCATTGCTAATGCTTGCTGCAGGCATTGGCTTGCTGGCTTTCCTTAACTGGGTTCCACAGCACCTTGACGGCGTCTTGCTGGTTAGTGAAGCGATTGCAGATCTTATTGGTGGGATTACTCAACTTCTACGTGCCTTTCTTGGTCTTGGCACTGTGATTCTAATGGGTGCTCTGGTCTTGCTCGGTTTAACACTCCTTCTCGGTGGATTCTGGCGAATGTTGAAATTGCTTACTTTATTTTTAAGAAAGCCAAAGAAGACGCCTCGATCATTAGTTAAGTCGTCAGTTCGACGTTAGTTCTCTTGGCCTAGATGGTTTTGACGATCGTCATAGTAGTGATGACCTCTTTTATGATTAGGGCTTTTGTGATGATGAGGTGGGTGATGCTGGTGGTGATGCCTTGGCGCCAATGCTCGCTGCAGATCCCATAACTCCTCCAAGGTGATTACGTTGTCTTCGTTGAAATCTAGACGCTTGAAATTATGTGCTAACCAAGGGATTGATTCTGCCTCATGGTGATCGAGTTTTCCATTGCCATCGACATCGGCTCGGTTGAAACGCCGTTGCAATCTGCTGCCACTTGAATGTGGGCTGGTTAGTCGTATATCTTCGAGAATTAAATATCGAGAGGGGTGTTTTCTGTATAGTATTCGTTCTAGATAGACCTTCCCTTTCAACTCGTGCTCGTCTAGTCGGCCGTCATTATTTAGGTCAGTACGTATAAATAATAATTCCATGCGATCACCATAGTC
>CATBLW010000289.1 GCA_949486985.1 Prochlorococcus marinus str. MIT 9215 | reverse complement strand
GCCTCGACTTGTGATTTGAGTGAGGCGACACGAACCATAAAGAATTCGTCGAGGTTGTTGCTGAAGATTGCGCTGAATTTGGCTTGTTCGAGTAGTGGGGTGCGATGGTCCAGGGACTGTGCAAGTACGCGTTGATTGAAGGCGATCCAACTCAGCTCACGGTTGATATATAGCTCTGGAGCTAGGGCTGGATCAGCCATTGAAAACCACGCTGTTCATGAACGATTGATTCAACGTAGCAATCACGATTGTTTGATTGCTGTGTTGCTTTTTGTTCCTGGCAACCCTCCTGCCACTAACACGCCAACAATGGCGATCACAATGATGCCAAGCCAGAAGGGGCTGCGCGGGCCGATTTGCTCATAGGCCAAGCCAGCAGCAGCAGCTCCTATGAAAGTCCCCAGACTCTGAAGTCCTTGAAGACTTCCTAAGACTGCTCCTTGGCCAGACCCGTCTAGTCGTCTGGAGACGAGGGCTCTTAATGACGGCACAACCAAGCCAGTGCCGATGGCTAATAAGGGCAATGCACTAAACACAACCGGTATGGAATTGCTCGGCTTGGCGATGGCGATTAACAGGCAACCAGCGATCACGAAACCAATGCCACCAAGTGTCAGCCTCCATTCGCCAAAGTATTTAACGAGTGGCCCGATTAGACCGCCTTGCACAATCATGGCGACGACTCCTACAACGGCCAAGCTCAGTCCTGGCAACATGCCATCCCATTGAAATACCTCTTCGAGGTAGAGCAACAGCATGGCTGTGAGGCCATTGAAGGCCATGAAAAATAGAAAGAATGCAATACACAATCTTCGTACAATTGGATTCGTAAATACGATTTTCAATTGTGTAATTGGGTTCAGTAATCCTTTGGGTGGTAGAGCTTTGCGTGCTTCTGGCGGGTGAGTTTCAGGTAGGAGCCCGATGACCAAGATCAGGTTTGTGATTGCAAAAGCTGTAGCGGCTAAAGCAGGCAAAATCAGGTTGCGCTCAGTTAAGAGTCCGCCGAGGAAAGGGCCGAGTACAAATCCCAGCCCAAAGGCCACGCCGATGAGCCCAAATGCTTTGGCTCGATTTTCTGGTTTGGAAATATCTGCTAATACCGCTGTGGCACTTGCAACTGTGCCGCCGCTAGCGCCATCAATGATTCTGGATGTAAAGAGCAGGATCAAGATCAAGCTTGTTTCGCCGGCGAATGCTGGAAGCATCGAGCTCCAGTCGATTCCAATCGTGATCGTGAACAGACCGAGCCCGATGACCGAGCCTGCAACACAAATAGTGATGACGGGCTTGCGGCCGAAACGATCACTGAGTGCCCCGATGAGTGGTGCCACGGCGAATTGAGCTAAGGCATAGGTACCCGCAAGCAGTCCGAGGGTGGTTGCGCTGATGCCAAAGAGCTGTTTGAGCTTGGGCAATAAGGGCAGTATTACGGTTTCACCTAGGCGATCATTCAGCAGCGTGATGAAGGCGCAAAGCAGGATGGGGATCTTGGGCCGACGCAATTGGCTAGGAGTCAGGATGAATCTCACGATCCCATAAGGCCTCGCTTTTCTAGAACCAACGCCTTGGTTATGCACTTGTGACTCGTCGCTGCTTACAACCCCTTCAAGCAGTCAATCATCAGCTTGTACGGGAGATCTATGTGGATTCCATAGAGTCTCAAGCCGCAGGCGTGTATTCGATTGATCAGATCCGGGCTTGGTCATCCTTGGCTTGGTTACCAGGAGTTTTTGATAGGCCTTTGGCGGAAGGTTCTGGTTGGCTGAGTGTTGAGAATGATCAGGCGGAGGCCTTCGCTTTGCGTTATCCCTCCGATCGCTTGGCTTTGCTCTACTGCCGTGGCCG
>CATBLW010000288.1 GCA_949486985.1 Prochlorococcus marinus str. MIT 9215 | reverse complement strand
TGTAGCCCTTCTCTCCAAAACCAAAGATCATTGAGGCGCCAACGTCAAAGGTGTAACCCTTGCGCGCGAAGGAGCCGCTACTACCTCCTGGAATCAAGTACTGCTCCAGAACCAGAACCTTGACTCCTTTGGCTGCAAGTTGGCTGGCCGTGACCAGGCCACCGATGCCAGAGCCAATCACCACCGCATCCCAATGCTGTGACCGATCAGGGACGTTGTTGATGCTCACCATGGCTTGCTCTCAATCGAATGACGCTAGGAGCACAACGGCAGTTTTAAGTTGATCACTGGCCTGCCTGAATCGTGTAGAGGCTTTGTGCCTGGGATTTCGCTTTGCTCAGGCCGCTCCCTGCTTGAGCATGTCATTGCCGTGCGTCCAAAGCTGTTGGCATGTTTGAAGGTCTTGTAGAGCCCTGTCGCGGTAGGCGCCATAACGCTCTCGTTTGTTGCGGATTCGTTGAGGCAGTTCAGGTAGGAGTCCGAAATTGGCAGGCATGGGCTGAAACTCTCCTTTGCGACGGCCACTGCTTTCTGGGTCGCTGACGAAGTGAGTCAGTGCACCGAGCATGGTGGTTGGTGGCAGGCTGATTGCTGGCAGTCCTTTGGCCAGTCGTGCGGCATTGGTGCCAGCCAGCCAGCCGCCCGCAACGGCTGCTGCGTAGCCCTCCGTTCCGGTGATCTGACCAGCGGCAAGCAGATTGGATCGCTGACGGCATTGCAGGGTTGATTTCAACAGCTGAGGTGATTCCAGGAATGTGTTGCGATGCATCACCCCAAAACGGACAAATTCGGCTTGGTTGAGTCCCGGAATCATTCTCAGAATCCGTTGTTGCTCACCCCATTTGAGGTTGGTTTGAAATCCCACCAGGTTCCAGAGATGGCCATGACGATCTTCCTGGCGCAACTGAACAACGGCATAGGCCCGTTTCTCGCGGCGTAACTCCCGATCATTCACATCGCCCCAGCGAGGATCCCAGAGTCCGATCGGTTTGAGTGGTCCGTAGCGCATGGTGTCTTCACCGCGGCGCGCGAGCTCCTCGATCGGTAAACACCCTTCAAAAAAAGTTGCTGCTTCACGGTCGAAATCTTTTACTTCGGCCTGTTCGGCATTGATCAGCGCTTCTCGAAAGGCAAGGTATTGCTCTTTATCCAGTGGGCAGTTGATGTAGTCGGCATCGCCTTTGTCGTAACGGCTGGCTCGAAATGCAGTGGAGAGATCAATGCTGTCTCCTTCAACGATTGGGCTGGCGGCATCAAAAAAATGACAGTCTTCTCTGCCTGTGAAGGCGCGCACCTGTTCAGCGAGTGGTTCGCTAGTGAGCGGGCCTGTGGCCAGAACCGTGATTTGCTCTTCCCCTGGCAGCAGCGTTTGTTCGCGTCTTTCGACGGTTACCAGGGGATGGTCCGTTAGCTCTTTGGTGAGGGTGGCACTAAATAGGCTTCGATCAACAGCTAGTGCTCCGCCAGCCGGCACGGCGTGGCTGTCGGCAGTAGCGATCACCTTTGAGCCCAACTGGCGTAGTTCCTCCTGCAACAGCCCTGCTGCACGGTCACTACTTAGGGCTCCAAAGCTATTGCTGCAAACAAGCTCTGCAAATTCATTGCTGTGATGGGCTGGCGAACGTTTGTTCGGCCGCATCTCCACAAGGGTGACCGGAATGCCAGCTTTAGCCAGTTGCCAGGTTGCTTCGGAGCCAGCTAGGCCGGCTCCGATCACGATTACTGGTGAATGGGGTGAATCCAACAGTTCAGTTCACTGGCTTGGGTTCTAGGCGCTTAAGCCACCTGCCAATGCTTCAGTCTTTTGCTGGATTGGTAAATGCTCGCCACTGTGCCTGTGCAGGGCCTGAGATGTTGAAAACAACCCAGGAGACAGCAAGAACGATTGGTACCAGAACGAAAAGAAGCTTGGCGATAGGGCTCAAAAAAACAAGCTTGAGGAAGTTCACGGAAGAGTTAGGGCGTGGCTGCGTTTACAGATCTTAGGGACTCAACTCGGCAGAAGAAGGCTTTCCCTCGATAGCTGATCCAATTTGCAGCAATCGTTGCTGATCTTCCCTGTCGGGCCTTTTCATGCTGTGCAAGGGCTATTGCGGTCAGCACTTATGGATACGTCTGTATTTCGTTGGCCGGCTGCGTGATAATTTCCATGCGTGCCAAATCGGCATGCCCAAAGGGCGGGTCGCTAGCTCAGCGGTAGAGCATCCGGCTTTTAACCGGCTGGTCCTGAGTTCGAATCTCAGGCGACCCATTTCAATGACACCAAGGGGTTTGAGCTAAAAACTTTGCCCCTTTTTGTTTGAACGCTGTTGTATCGGTTTGGTTGACATTGCGCGATCAGCTTGCAAAAACCGTGCGTGCTTTGTCACTCCTGCGCGACTTTCTTGAAGACCACTAGGAATTCATCACCGTCTTCGTCATCTTCGATGACCCAGCTCCAGCTTGAAGCGTCCATTGCTACCAGTGGATTTTCAATGAGGACTGGCTTGAGTTGAGTCGCCTCTTCGAAGGCTCTTGCCACTTCTGCTTTGACTGGGTTGTCGGGGTCAATGGCGATTTCGACGTCATAGCCCAAGGAGTAGCGTCTTGGGCTTTTTCCCGTTTCATCCTGTGGCTCGTTTGTCAATCCAGTTCTCGGTTCGTGTATCCAATGCACTCTGGTCTTTCGCTCCACCGGCTTGAGCGACATATCCCAAGACCCAAACCTTTTGAAGGTGCAAACGTATAACTCATTCAGCCTCGCAATACCTAAGGAAACGAGACAACCCTCTGGGTTGATGGGGAGGAGGGCTGCATTTGAGTAGAAAAACGTATGGCTATTGAAAAATGACCTTTTGATAGCAAGGAATTTGGGCGGTATTCCTCCGGTGTTTAAGCGGCTGGACCTGAGCTCAAATCTCAGGCGACCAATCTCAATGATCCCTGTGGGAGATGAAGAAACGCATCTGCCTCACGGTTTTTGATGCCATATAGGGCTGTTAATGACTTTTCTTGACGTCGTTAAAAGGCAGGTTGAATCTGATTTTCAGAGAACTTCTCGTAAACCATTGCAGAAGCTAAGGCAGGCGATGTTTGCAGAAAGAGAAATCTGATTAGCTAAAAAAAACACTGCCGTCAACTATCAAGGGATTCTCTTGGCTCTTCAGGAACTCTTAAACGCATGCTTCATGCTTGTTCTGATTGTTTCTGGTAGAAAACCATCGATAGTTTGATTTTTCTGCGTGGCACTTCTCAATCGCTACCTCTCATTCTGGTCTCAGGGTTTTGATTTCAAGGGGCGAACCAAACGCATTGACTACTGGACCATTTGCCTGATCAATGTTGTTCTCGGCCTTTTCCTAGGCCTTTTGCCAGAAGGGCTTTACGCGATTTACGTGCTGTTTGCTGTCGCCAGCATCATTCCAGGACTTGCCATGCAGATTCGTCGAATACGCGACACGGGTCGTCAGTGGCAATGGATCTTTATCGCGTTGGTTCCGTTGATTGGAGCCTTTTGGCTGCTCTGGATTGTGATCGGTCCTTCAGCTGAGAGTTCGCAACAGGGGTGAATCAGCGATACCGCTTGATCACTTTGGGGGCTACGGCCCCCTTCTTCATTAGGCAGCAAATCTTTGGTATGGCTGCTCAAAGAAAAAGACAATCA
>CATBLW010000287.1 GCA_949486985.1 Prochlorococcus marinus str. MIT 9215 | reverse complement strand
ATTGGATTGGTTATCAACCGGTCAATACCCCATAAAGATATCAATCAACTCAAGCCAACAAGTTTCATCGATAATTCCCAAACACGTTTAGAAGTCGAAGGATCCATTGCTCTTTCAGAAAGTTCTTGGCGAAAGCTTTCTCTATTTTTCTTTTGGCGATTTCCCCAACTCCAATGCACACCTGAAACGGCAAACTCCGGGTCTGCAACAACTTGAGCGACCCGATGACCAGCCCGAGCCTGGCTTATATAACCACCGGTAATAAACCTCTGAAACAATGGAAATAAAAATCTAAAAGCTCTAGGTGTATGACGAAAAAGAGGACTATCGGCAACACAACCTGGATAAAGAGACGTGAACAGTATTCCTGTCTCTTCGTGGAAGCGTTGATGCAACTCTTGAGTGGTGATCATATTGCAAAGCTTGCTGTCTTTATAGGCCTTCCCTGGCTTAAATCTTTTTCCATTAGCCATGCTGATTGGCGAATGGAAACCTTGTTCAAAACCTGAAAGATCTCCAAGATCAGCAGGCGCTGGAATAGGAATTTTTCCACCGAGCTCTTTGTAATTAGCAGTAACTGTTCCCAGGATCACAACCCGCGTTGAGGCCAGAGCCGAGCGTCGTGAAAATTGAAAAACTCTGGCTTTAGAAAGATTCTCAAGCAGCAGTTGAATCAACAGGAAATGGCCAAAATGATTCGTGGCCATGGACAGCTCGTAGCCCTGGGCAGAGCGTTGTGGTTTCTTCAACCTGGGCTGATAAACAGCTGCATTACAAACCAAGGCATCAAGGGGCTGATCAAGGCTCTCAAGAAGCGTCTCAACTCCATCGCGAACGCTCTCAAGATCACTCAAATCCATCCGCAGATGTTCAAGCTGGCTTGATGGCAGACCCAACCTCTCTGCAGCCGCAACAGCTCTCAGCGGATGGCGATTGGCAGTGATCACCCTCCAACCGCGATAGACCAAAGCCTTACAGGCTTGCAATCCAACACCCGACGTGGTCCCCGTGATCATCACGGTGCCTGGACAAGCTTGAGACAAAGCCATCAACGCAGCCTTGGGAATGGTTTAACAAGAACTAAAAACTAGGCTTTCACCCCTTCACTCTCAGCAGCTTCATCAACAAAGCTCAACGCCAGATCACTCTCAAACGATTCGGAGTAATCCATTGCACCTGCTCATCCATAAGGCGGCGATCACCTCCCAGGGTGAACAACCGGTCAAAACGCTTTTGGAGAGTATGAAGCTTGGCCGATTCCACATCCACTACAGCGGCTATCTCGCCATGACGGTCGAGACGCTCCTGGTAGGCAAAGGAAAGCTTCACGAGGCTGACACAACCAAGAGAAACCAAACCAAGCTTCATGCCAAGCGCTAAAAAGCTGCATAAGATTTCCCTTCGCTGCTCTTGAAGCTGCAAGGTAGAAGCCAATGTCGCTGCATCGATCACCGGATGGGGATTCGATGCATGATTGGCATTCGGGGCACGTCGGCGAGATCGCTGATGTTGCCTGAACCTGGATTGAACCAGGGGTTTAACCAAGATCATTTAACGGTTGACCGCTTGTATCGCAGCCAACCTCAAATGCCAAGTGGTCAAGCCAAAAAACCTGACAATTCAGGCATCAGCAAGGGTGATACCCAAACGGAGAGCAAGGATACCGGCGTGGAGAGCAACCACAAGAGCGATGCCGGCCCAGTCAATTGTCGAGGCCTCAGTGATGCTGACCATGGTGGAAACGCAAAAGCATCACCATTGTCGACGCTAAAGCGTAAATATGGCCATGATTTGCAAAGGGCTGTCACACCTCCATGTCCAATCCAGCATCGGATTCGATCGTTCTCATCGATGAAGACGCCATCAAGACACTGGATCTCAGGCCTTTAAACCGTTGGCAATCAAAGCCACTGAAGACCCACCTTGAGACCGCTGCCTGTCTTGAACTTCGCTATCAATGGCCTCGAGAGCAAGAGGATCAGCGCGAGCTCTCGGAATGCCCGGAACCAAGACTCTGGGCCCTGCGTGCCGATGGCTGTTACCCGTGGCTGCCTTTATTGCTTGATCACGATTCTGGGAACCTGATTCAACACATCGCCATGCTGGTTCCTCATCAATTCAGTCAAAGCGATGGACTGGTTTTTCATCCTCAATCTCTAGAGATTTGGATCAGCCATCGGCTGATGTTGCTCGACGCCCTGACAACAAAGATGGGGCAACCGATGCGCAACAGGCTCAACAAAATGGCGGAATCACTGGGTTATGAACTCGATGCAGGCTTCTGGGACCTGCTCGATTGATGTTTGATCAACAAATCAGCTGGATAATGAATAGCTCCAGAAACCACAACATCAGCCCCGCTCGAAATTTTCCGGCACCGAAAGCATGAACAAGCTTTCCCAAACGGGAAGTTTGCTCCCTTTTTTGAGCTTGCCAGGCCCCATGCAAATGGCCCTCGACGTGGTGATGCTCGAGACCTCTTTAGCGGCTACGCCCCCTAGGCCAATGCTGCGCTTCTACAACTGGCCTGGGGCCTGGCTTTCCCTAGGCCGTCATCAACACCAATGGCCAGCACATTGGAATGTTCTGGTTCAACAGAAAAAGCTGCGGATGGTTCGTCGTCCCAGTGGTGGAGGGGCCGTACTGCATGCTGGAGGCCTAACTTACGCACTTGTCTGGCCAGCAGCGCCTCGGCAACGACGAGAGGCCTATCGGCAAGCCTGTCAATGGTTGCAGCAAGGCTTTAGCGGCCTCGGATTGCCACTGACATTCGGCAATCAAGCAGCATCCTCAGCCGCAAACGACTGCTTTGCTTCAGCCACAGCAGCAGATTTAGTCGATGGTCATGGTCACAAACGCATCGGCAGTGCCCAGCTCTGGCGCCAAGGCCAGTTGCTCCAACACGGCGAAATCCTCCTGGACCCACCTCCGCAACTCTGGGAGGACATCTTCCAGACCAAGCCGCCCAAAGTTGCTCCAGCCTCAATTCCTAGGGCTGAGCTTGGAGATGTTTTAGTTGCTGCTCTTGGCCAATGCTGGCCAGAGATGAACTGGCAACAGGCTCAATTAACCACCAATCAATGGAACGCAGTGGAAAGAGAAGCTCAGAACTATCAACTGCTGCTGCCATTGGATTCATCAGGCTGCTCGACCAACCCACTGGCAAGCATCGACTCAACAATCTGAGGGAGAGCCATCCCTAAGGGATAAATGTTTTCACGTCGGGCAGCCTCTATCAATGGAACTGGCAGCTTCACCCCAAGACGTTGAAGCACGGCATCAGCAAGATCGATGCGATCCAGCGTGCCGGCAGGCAAGCCAGCGAGGTTAAACACCAACAACCGACCTTGATCGGACTTTTCAAGTTGAATCACCGCCTGCCAAAGAGGCGCTTTTTCATGAATCGATGGCAATTCACTCAGTGGTTTTGTGTAATCCGCCAAACACTGGCGATCCCACTGCTGAACAGGCAATTGCTTGAGGGGTTCATCCGTTACGTAGCCAACCCAGCGTCCACCACGACAAACCAATACCCATTCCTCACTGCGCTCAGATTCTTTCGTTGCCAACCGCAACTGGCTTAAACGCCGCAGGGTCTGATCGTCTTCAAGCACGCGAAAGCGATTGCCTTTCGCCTCACCAACATTGAGCTCACGCAACACCTGCTGCAAAACAAGCATCTGGCTCTGCGAGCGAGACGCCCCCAGACCAAACCAGCCAAGCAACACCAACCAAAGAGCGCCGACGCGACCACCGTTAAAGAACCAGACCAAACCCAATCCAATAGCGAAGAGGGAAAGGAAACGGCCTGTGGTATTCGCAACCTGAATTCCCTTGCGCTGACTACCTGTCCATTGCCATACCAAGGCCTTGACGATCAACCCACCATCGAGAGGCAGACCAGGCAAGAGATTAAAAAGAGCCAACATCAGGTTCAATCCCCCCAACTGCCTGAGCAGATTGGCGATCAATGGGTCGACATGTGCATGCAAATAAAAAGCACCTGTGAGCATCGCGATCGCCAACAGCAAGCTCACCAGTGGCCCTGCAACCGCCACACGCAGAGACGCCATTGGGGTTGAACATTCACGCTCAACACGAGCAACGCCACCAAGCATGAACAGGGTGATGCTGGTTACCTTCACCCCTTCGCGAAGGGCGACCAAAGAATGGCCAAGTTCATGCAGGAGAACAGAGACAAACAGCAGCAAGGCCGTCATCAACCCCAACCCCCAGCTGATCACCACTGGTATTGACGATTCGGCAGCTGTCGCGACCTGATTCTGAAAAAGCCAAGTAAAAAATAAAAGAACCACAAACCAGCTTGGATGGACCCTCAAGGGGATTCCGCTAATCCTCATCAGCTCCAAGTCCTTCCCCAACCTTTCTCTCCAGCGAGCCGAGTCAACGGCAGGATTTGGCTAGATCTTAGAAAGGTCTCCAACCAGAGGTCTTAATCATGGAGTCTCCCACCGCCACTGCGGTGAAGATCTGCGGACTCACCAACATCGAGCAAGCCAAGGCCATTGCCGAGATGGGGGCTGATGCCATCGGTGTCATTGGCGTTGCAGGGACTCCACGATTTGTGATTGAACAGCAGCGTCGCAATCTATTTTCAGAGCTTGCTAGCTGTGCAAAGAACATCCAAAGGGTTTGGGTGGTGGCTGATCTCAACGACGACGATCTGGCCAATGCCCTACAAGGAGAAGGTGCACCCTCTGTTGTTCAATTGCATGGCAATGAGACGCCAGAGCGCTGTGCAAGCCTGCGTCAACACCACCCCAACACACAGTGGTGGAAAGCCCTGAGAGTTCAAGACGCTGAAAGCATCAATCTGCTCAACAGCTATAGGGGCCAAGTCGACGCCGTGCTGCTTGATGCCTGGAGCCCCGACCAACTTGGCGGGACAGGCCATCAGATCCCTTTGCAATGGCTGCAGCAGATTCAAATCTCGATGCCATGGTGGCTAGCTGGCGGAATCGCAGCAGAATCGATTCCAGCCATTCTCGATCAGGTCACCCCCTGGGGAGTGGATGCATCAAGCCGTCTGGAAGTATCTCCAGGCCAAAAGGATCTAAGCAAGGTCGAAGCTCTACTCAAGGCCGTTGGCAATAGGAAGGGATAAGTTATTTGCAATTAATCAGATTGATCCAAATGGATACCTCTTTGCTTCGCAATCAAACCAAGCGCAGGCTGCTAGGGCCGATCGTTCTGGCCAGCCTGATCACAGGCCTTAATTCTGGCGAAGGCAATGCTCAAGGCGTATTGCCAGGCTGCAGACTCGTCGGGGCGTCATTGCAGTGCGTACCAGGGCTTACGACATCTCCCCAGAACCAAATCAATATTCTGAAAACTGGAATCAATGCCGACATTCAGGCAGAAGGGATGGCGGAACAAACCATCGAGGGTCTCGAGAGCTTCCTATTAACGGGAGAGGCCATGGAGGGTTCGCTACTCAAAGCCAAGCTGATTTTGAACGGCAATAATGTCGACATCATTGATTTTCATTGGTATCGGAACAACTCCAATGATGAAAAATGGCAGTTAATTGCAGATGCACAAGGAAGTCGTTATCAAGTAGGTCCTGAAGACTTGGATGAGTCAATCATGGCCGTACTCGTCGTAAGAACAGACGATGGCGCCGTACGCAGAGTTAGCAGCAATACAATTGGTCCAATTATTAGCGATTAGTTGATTTTTCAATCCTCAACCTAGGTGTAAAGATACATTCAGGTTATTTACTTACCCCTCAACGAACCAGCGCTGTCTCCTGTTGACGCACAAGCTCAAAGAACTCTTGCTTGAGGCTGGGATCATGGCGGAAATCGCCACGAACAACAGAGTTCACCATGCTGGTATGAGCCTCTTTGACCCCTCTTAATTTCATGCAATAATGCTGAGCCTTCAAGATAATTCCTAGGCCTTGCGGTTCACATAAGCGTTCTATTTCATCAGCCAAAATCATCACCGCCTCTTCCTGAATATGGGGTCTTGAGAACACCCAGTCAGCGACTCGTGCGAATTTCGAGAGCCCTATCACTGTCGTTCCGGGCTTAATCCCAATCCAGCAATGGCCCATGATTGGGACAAGATGATGAGAGCAAGCAGAACGCACTGTGATGGGGCCAACAGTATAAATTTCATCTAGCTGCTTAACATTTGGGAAACTCGTAACTCTTGGCTGCCTTTGGTATCTTCCCTTGAAAACCTCCTGGATATACATGCGAGCAACTCGCTCGGCAGTCTCTTCTGTGTTGTGGTCATTATCAATATCAATCACCAACGTGTTCAATAGATCCCGCAAGCGATCGGCAACCTCTGATTGAAGCTCCTGCAACTCATCGGGCTCTATGTATTCAGAGATATTGTCATTAGCAAGAAAAGAAGCACCGTTATGTAAAAGGCGCGCCCGTATGCGTTCAGAAGCCTTTTCGATGCCATCCTGCCGCCCATTCTGTAAGGGCAACTTATTGGCATCGTCTAATGAGTTTTTTGATGTAGGGATAGCTGAAGTCATGAAAAACTGATTCAGAAGGCGCCAGTTGCTGGCATCAAAGTTAAATCCTCAATCACCTGAGTTGCAGGTTGGCTAGCTAATTGAAGAAGGGCTGCAGCAGCCTGCTCAACAGGGAGCATGGCATCACGATTAAAGCCACTTTGAACTGTCTCCGAATCCCAAAGGGATGTGTTGACAGAACCAAGGGTGAGAGTACATGCACGGATGGAGTGAATCCGTTCCTCCTCTGCCAAGCATCGCGTAAAGCTTGCAAGAGCTGCTTTTGTGGTGCAATAGGCCCCCCACTGAGAGAAAGCATTGCGAGAAGCATGGCTACTAACGTTGATCACCAAACCACCTGCAGCACGCATGACCGGAACCACGGCTGCACAGGTTTGAAACACGCTAGTGAGATTCATCTGTAGAAGCCATTGCCAACGCTGAATTGGCATAGCCAGAAGATCTCCTGTCCAAGCGGCTCCAGCGTTATTGATTAACACTGAGGGGCAAAGTCCCTGAGCGAGTAAATCCTCAATCCCCGGAACAATGGCTTCCTGATCAGACAAATCTATTGACCTGCAATGAACAGTACAGCCTGAATTAGCTAGCTCAACCCCAAGAGAATTGAGCGCCTCTTCATTGCGGGCAACCAGCAAAAGATCCCAGCCATTTTTGGCAAACAATCTTGCAGCGGCTTGTCCAATACCCCGGGATGCTCCCGTAATCAATGCTGTAGGCAACGAGGGTTAGCGAGCAAGAACAGCCTAGGCAGTTAGACCGCTTTCCGACGTGCTTGGCTCCAAAACCCTGCCCATGGCGCGGAATTTGCGGTAGCGAGCTTCTCGAAGCTGCTCAGTGGATAGAGAAAGAAGCTCATCAAGATGACGCTCAATCGCTTCCTTGAGCACATCTCCAGCTTGCAATGGGGCCCAATTATTGCCGCCAGCCGGCTCCGGCAGCACTTCATCAACCACTCCAAGGCTCAAAAGATCAGGACCCGTGATCTTCAGAGCAGCCGCAGCCTCAGGAGCTTTGGCAGCATCTCTCCAAAGAATCGATGCACAAGCTTCAGGGCTGGCGACCGTATAAACACTGTGTTCAAACATCAGCAAGCGATCGGCCACGCCGATGCCCAAAGCACCACCCGATCCGCCTTCGCCGATCACCGTGGCAATAACAGGCACACGCAAGCGGAACATCTCACGCAGATTGACAGCGATTGCTTCCCCTTGCCCCTGCTCTTCTGCAAGCAAGCCTGCATAGGCACCAGGTGTATCGATAAAGGAGAGGATTGGAAGTTTGAAGCGATCGGCATGATCCATTAATCGCATCGCCTTGCGATAACCACCGGGTGTGGCCATCCCAAAATTTCTCGCCACATTTTCTTTTGTATCCCGCCCCTTCTGGTGACCAATCAACAAAACTGCTCGATCACCAATGCGGCCAATGCCTCCAACTAAAGCCTGATCGTCACTGCTGCAACGGTCACCATGCAGCTCTACCCATTCATCACAAAACATCTGGATGTAATCCAGGGTGCTTGGCCTCTGCGGATGACGAGCTACCTGAATTTTTTGTGCAGGGGTAAGCGCCTGAAAAATCTCCTCTCGTCTTCTGGTCGCCAAAGTTTCCAACTGAAGTAGCTGCTGACTGACATCAACCTCAGAATCTCTGGCAAGTTCGCGAATTTGCTCAATCTGCTGCTCAAGCTCTACAAGGGGTTTCTCAAACTCAAGTAGATAACGACGTGCCATAACAAGAGAAGGTCCGGAGTCAAATTTCAGGCTGCAGCAGCCTGAAGTTGGTGATTGAGATTGAGGCTTGAGAAGCCATGGCGCAAGGATGCCATGCCGATGAAATCCATCTTCTCAAGGGTGATCTGATTACGCCCCCAACTGAAATTTGTGTGGCAATTCTCAAATTCCAACAGCATTGCTTCTGCAAAACAGGCAAACATTTGCCTCTCCGGCTTGTCCATCTCTGCCATCCAACCAACATCCCAACTGATGTCATTGCAGAACTCAACGATTCCTCCTTTGAGCACATGCACCCCACCCCCAGAGAACTTTGTATCGAGGTTCTTCGGATAGCCGCCATCAATCATTAGGCAAGGCTTACGCAAACTCTCCATATCAATTTCAAGGGTTCGCGGCATGCTGGCAACCCAAACAACAACATCAGCTTCAGGCAAGGCCTCTTCAAGACTAAGTATTTTCCCTCCACCTAATTCAGCTTGAAGCTCAACAAGAGGTTTTTGCTGTCTAGCCACCAATAGGAGTTCGGCGACGCCAGTTCGAGCAGAAAGCCAACGGCAAACAGCACTACCTATATCGCCAGTGGCACCAACAACCGCCACACGAGCCTTGCTTAAATCAATTCCCAAGAGCGGTGCATTGTGTTCAAGCTGACGACAAATCACCCATGCTGTATGAGTATTGCCAGTCGTAAATCTCTCCCATTCGAGAGTGGTGTTGCGTATATGTTGATGCTTAAGAAGATTGAAGTTCTCAAAAATAATTGATGTAAATCCTCCTAGGGCACTGATGGTGATGCCTCTCTTCTGAGCCAATTCCATGGCATTGAGAACCTTGCGGCGGGCTGTTTTGAACCGACTCAACATTTCAGGAACAAAACATGAATCGATATAAGCCCCTTCTATTTTCTTTCCGGTGAGGCTTTCAACCTCAATGTGCTCCAACAGCTGGGGAGGGGCACTGCACCAAACATCGAGGTCTCCATCAAGATGCTCATAGCCAATCTCAAGTGCCTTCTTCCTGGCATCTTCAAAACTGGTGGAATGACCGATCAGACCAAACATGTCCTACTTACGTACTGAGATTCTGGGCTGAGGCCCCAAAGACAAAACAGGGCTTGTACAGACATGATCCCATGACTGCTGGCATCGATGCTGAACAAACAGTTTCAGAGCAGCAGCTTGAAGGGGAGCGCCGAAGGACTAACGCCCCTCAACCAACCAATGCTGCAGCGGCCATGCGAGTGATCTCCCGCGTTGAGAAACCAACTTCAGTCAGCGACTCTTGATAAGCAATCAAGAAGTCCTCAATGAGGTCCTCCTTATCCATCTGCAACACGGCAGCATCTCCTGCTACCTGATCGAGCATCCTTCGGATCAAAGGCAGGTTCTCTCGGTTCGCTTCGATCAGCTCTTCGCGGCAACTATCGAGATTGGCCTTCAGCCAAACCTCTCCATAATTGAGATGAATGTATTCATCTTGCACAACACCCTCTGTGATCTTGCGAGCAAATGGATCAGAAACAGGGATATAGGTGTGATAAGCGGATATAGCAAAGGCCTCGATCAACAAGGCCTGGATCAACAAGCAGGTGGCTGTTTTCCCTTCGCCTAACGCTTTTTGAAAATTGTCGTGCAAAGGAGCGAAAAACTCCTTTGCAAACGCCATATCCGCAGTCACATCAAGATTTCTTCCACAGGCCTTAAAGCCATTGGCGTGCTTCTTCTCCATAATTGCCAGCTTTTTTAACTGGTCCAGATCATCTGGAAGGAGAGTGCCGATAGACATGTAGTTGTCATGAGCTTCATGCTCGCCTTCAATCACAATTGCATTGATGCGGCTGTAGGCGTCCTTATAAGCATCTGCTGTGAAGTCTGGAAGAGCATCTGTGGATCCATCAGGCCTGTCTAGAACAGCAACATCAGGTGAGTTGATGGTCGACATGAATCTCTTCTAAAAGTCATCGGTCGGCAGAGTGTAACCCTCTATTTGTGAAAAGTGACGTGTTTGGTTAAAGGAAATGGTCTCTTCGTCCAGATTTTGATCACAATCCTTGCGACTGATTTGCAGGAGGCCACTGACTCTCCATCAAGCTTTTGAACAAATTCAGCCAGTGCGCAACGAGAGCGTTCTCCAATTGTTTTCCAAGCTCAGCACTCGACTCACGAGTGTCGCCAATCACCCCAGACTTACTTAAATCTTCCATCAGCCAGGCATAAGGAGCATTCCCCTCAAGGCTCCATCCAGCAGGAGGTGTAATCGATAGTGCTGGATCGTGATGCTCTCCATCTTGAGGCCGATCACTACCCACCAATTCAGGCGCCAAACCAAGCATCAAGCTCGTCTCAGCGAGTCCGGCGTGCAGACCTCTCTCTCTCTCTCCATCAGGAAGCAGGGCCTGCAGGGCATCCACGCCACTCCAAAGGAAACAAGGCAAAACAGCCATCTCAGGACACTTGGCACGCAACTGCCTGGCCGCCACCTGCAACAAACCGATCTGCCCTCCGTGGGCATTGAACAACACCAGGCGACGAAACCCCATCGCCGCCAACTGCGCACCAACCTCCAAAACCATCTGATTCACCAAGCTGGCCGAAAGCGAAAGTGTTCCAGGGAAAGACTGGTGTTCCGGTGAAAAGCCGAGAGCCTGGGAAGGCAGCATCCAAACGGGAAACGAAGCCGGTAAACGCTCCAGGACGGCAGCTAAAACCCTCTCCGCAAAAAAGATATCCGTAACCAACGGCAGGTGAGGGCCGTGTTGCTCACAGGCTCCAAATGGCCAAACCAATGTGGAGCCATCTTGTGAAGCCGCCTCTTGAACCTGCGGCCAACTGAAATGATCAAAACGTCTGGAAGAACGAGACATTACCGCCGATCTTCAAACAGATCTCCACACTTCCTGTCAGACTGACAGATCGACGAACCCCCAGGGCCCCATGGCCGGATCCGGCATTCCGCAACCGAACAAACCCAAGGCTCCCAAGCCGGCAGCGGATGCCCCACGCAAGCCTCTTCAGGTGATGCACATCAGTCGGCGTGATGAGCAGGAACGCTTGCAAAAAGAAGCTGCTGAAGCACGTGCCGCTGCCAATGCAGCCGCAGGCCGTGCAAGCCAGCTCGAAGCTGCTGCCATCGAAGCCGCAAGAGGCTTTCCTCAACCACCCAACGAGCTCAAGCAAGCCACTTCATCAGATTCTGGATCCGATGAAAGTCGCTTCGGCATGGATGGCCTTGAAGGCATGACCATGGCCGACCTGCTTGGACCCGCCGGTCAGGGCCGCGGCAACGCAAAATCCCAAGCCAGTCCTAGCGCCAACAACGAAAGCGCACAGAGTCGTCCAGCCAGAAGCGTTGATGATTTCGACTTTGACGAAGACGCCTTCCTTGCCGCCCTTGATGAGAACGCACCGGTAGGGACCACAGGCGACGTCATTAGTGGCACGGTGATCGGCGCCGAAAGTGATGGTGTTTACGTCGACATCGGCGGCAAAGCACCGGGCTTCATGCCCAAAAATGAATGCGGACTTGGAGTCATTACAAGCCTTAAGGAGCTTTTTCCCAAGGGGCTAACGGTTGAGGTACTCGTAACCCGAGAGCAAAATGCCGATGGGATGGTCACCATCAGCTGCCGTGCTCTAGCCCTGCGCAAGAGCTGGGACAAGGTTCAGCAAATGGCCAAAGAAGGCAAGGTGGTGCAAGTCAAAGTGAATGGATTTAATCGCGGTGGTGTCACCTGCGACTTGGAAGGCCTGAGGGGCTTCATCCCCCGCTCCCAATTGCAAGATGGCGAAAACCATGAAGCACTTGTCAGCAAAACCCTTGGCGTCACCTTCCTAGAAGTCAATCCAGAAACCCGCAAATTGGTGCTTTCCGAGAAACGCGCCTCCATTGCCGCTCGTTTCTCGGAGCTGGAAGTTGGTCAGCTTGTCGAGGGACAAATTGTGTCGATCAAACCCTATGGATTCTTCGTCGATCTTGGTGGTGTTACTGGCCTTCTGCACCAATCAATGATTACCGGCGCCAGCCTGCGATCCCTGCGAGAAGCCTTCGACCAAGGCGATCGGCTTAAAGCGCTGATTACAGAGCTCGATCCTGGCCGCGGCCGCGTTGGTTTGAATACCGCTCTACTCGAAGGCCAACCAGGCGAAATTCTTACTGAGAAAGAAAAAGTAATGGCAGAAGCAGAGGAAAGAGCAAATAAAGCTCGTAACGTTCTCAGAGAAAAAGAACAATCAGCTGGATGATCGCGGCCGCTTCAACCAAAAACTCCGATCTCTCACGCCAGGCGGACTGGGAACTTGATTTTTACTCGCGACCCATTCTTGAGCCTGATGGGAAAAAACGCTGGGAGCTACTGATCAGTTCCTCCCTGGATCCATCAGGAGCCGCGCCCTTCCGCTGGGAGAAGCGCTGTCCAGCCTCCGAAGTCAATTCTGAGTGGCTAGCCAATGCTCTTGACGAAGCCCTGCAAGATGCTGAAAAACAAGGCTGGAAACCACCTTTAAGGCTGCGCTGCTGGCGATCATCAATGCGCAGCATGGTTGAACGTGCTTCCGCAGGTCTTGGATTTGAAGTACTGGCAAGCCGCCGAACCTATGCACTGCTCGATTGGCTCGCCGAGCGGGAACAAGATCTCTATCCCCAACAGGATGGCTATATGGCAGGGCCACTAGCGCCGCCACCAATGCCCATCCCGACGCCCCCCCTACCTCTCCCTGAGGCCGTAAGAGGCGATGCTTGGAGTTGGGCCTCCATGCCCATCGGCATGCTGCGAGAAGCATCAGAATGGCCCATCGATTTCAGTGGTCTCCTCCCCGTTATCAGCACCGATGACGACAGCCTGCCCATTCCAGGGGTGCGAATGTTCAGCAAAAATCGTGCCCTTGCATTAGCCGGCTGGCTGGGAGGTCTAGAGCCGGTTCGTCTGGTTGTTGAAGGCAAGCAACTACTGCTCGAAGCCGGCCAAGACGATCGCTGGTTGGTGACGGATATGGATAAACAAACTGCTGAGGCTGCTCAACAAACTCTGATGCAAGCCCGGGAAAACAGTGGAGGGTTCCAATTCATCTCCGTGCAAACCACCCCCAACGAACAAAGGTTTGCAGGCTTCTGGATGCTGCGTGACCTCGCTCAACAATGACCAGCAATGGGCCTAAAGCGAAAGCTGAAGACCAAGACCCGTTTGCCGCTCCCGATGCTTTTTTCAATCAAATCCAGGACTGGACATGGGCTGGTTGCTATGGGGGCTATTACCTCCAATCAGACCTCCTAGAAGCAGCAGGCTTCGAACATGGTTTCTTCACACGCCGCTGGCAGAATCGAGGCCCTGATGAACTTGCTGGTTATCTCAGCGCAGGAGTAAGTGTTCATCGCCCCAAGCAAGTGCATGGAGACAAGGTTCTGAATGCCTCTGAGGCAAACCAGCCACCATGGCCAGACGCCGATGCACTTGTTAGTGATCAAGGCGGGCAAAGCCTCTGGGTCTGCAGTGCTGATTGCACACCAGTACTCATTGCCGACCCCGGAACAGGACATGCAGCCGCCTGTCATGTCGGTTGGCGAGGCGTAGCGGCCAGAATCCTTCCCAAAGCCCTCACAACCTTGAGATCACGCGGGGCGAAACTTGAGAATCTGCTTGTTGCCCTTGGACCCGCCATCAGTGGCGCCAATTATCAGGTCCAAAACGATGTTGCTTTCGCCATCGCCAAAAGCCTTGAGAGCGAAGAAGACAATCAACCGCCCCAACGAAATCAACGATTGGAACAGCTCAAAGCAGAAGGTGTTCTCAATGACGACATCAGTCCCCAGCACATGCGACTCGACATTCGCCTTGCTGCCATTGAGCAACTTCGACGCACCGGCATCCAATCCAATCAGATCAGTCAATGCCCACTGTGCACAGCAGCTGAAGTAAGTCTTTTTCACTCCTGGCGGCGAGACCAAGTCAAGGCTGTGCAGTGGAGTGGGATCGTTGCTCAGGCTGGGGAATGATCGATCACAAGCTTTCGAGCCAATGCTTCTGCAGATCGAATGCCATCAATCCCAGCAGAAAGGATGCCTCCTGCATAACCGGCTCCTTCTCCAGCAGGAATGAGCCCTCTGGTATTCATCGATTCAAAGCCATCATCCCTGGGGAAACGCACTGGCGATGAGGTGCGCGTTTCAACCGCCGTAAGAACAGCATCTGGATGGTTGTAGCCCGAAAGACGGCGACCAAAGGCCGGTAAGGCCTCTCTAAGGGCTTCGATCAAAGGAGCTGGCAAGGCCTGGTTGAGGTCAACCAACTTCACATCAGGCAAATAAGAAGGTTTCACCTCGCCAAGTCTGGTCGAAGGAATACGGGCCAAAAAATCCTGCTGACGTTGGATTGGAGCGGCATAGCCTCCTCCTCCCAGCTGAAAAGCCCGTTGTTCAAGTTCACGCTGTAAGGCCACTCCGGCCAAGGGATCCCCTGGCCAGCGCTCGTAGTCATGGAGGTCTTCTGGCTCCAACGTCACCACAAGGCCACTATTCGCGTTCCGCTCATTGCGAGTGTGTTGACTCATGCCATTGGTGACCACGCAATCCTTTTCGGATGTGGCACCAACGACAAGGCCACCAGGGCACATGCAAAAGCTGTAAACGCAGCGACCATTGCTGGCGTGATGCACCAACTTGTATTCCGCATGTCCAAGTAGAGGGTGCCCAGCCATCGGCCCCCAACGGGCTTGATCAATCAATGGCTGCGGATGCTCGATTCGAAAACCCACAGCAAAAGGTTTTCGCTCCAGGCACACTCCAGCCTTCTCAAGCATGGCGAAACTATCCCTTGCCGAATGCCCAAGAGCCAGAAGCACATGGCGGCTCGACACGATGCTGCCATCAGCGAGCTTCACCCCAACCACTTGGAGAGGCTTGTTTAATTCCTGCTGATCTGAAGCTGGTTCCACCAGCAATTGATCCATCCGACTCTCAAAGCGAATCTCGCCGCCGAGCTGTTCAATCCTGGCTCGAAGTCCACGCACGACTGTGGCCAACTTGAAGGTGCCGATATGGGCACGGTGTACAGAAAGGATCTCTGGATTCGCACCACTGGCGACCAACTCTTCAAGCACTTTTTGGCCGTAGTGCTCAGGGTCGCTCACCTGGCTATAAAGCTTGCCATCAGAGAACGTGCCAGCTCCGCCCTCGCCAAACTGAACATTCGACTCTGGATCCAGAGGGCGTTCTCCCCTCCAAAAAGCAAAGGTTGCCGCCGTACGTTCTTTGACGGCCTGACCACGTTCAAGCAATAAGGGCCGAAAGCCCATCTGCGCCAACAACAGAGCCGCGAAATAACCACAGGGACCAGCTCCCACGACCACAGGTCGCTCGCACTCCTGGGAGGGAAAGGCTTTGGGGGCCTTGGTGGCAAATCTGTAACGCGTATCTGGCGCCTTGCGAATCCTCTGATTACTGGAATGGCGTCGTAACAACGCCGGCTCAGCTTGAACGGCCACATCAACGCTGTAAATCAGCTGAATCCGCTGATGCCTTCTGGCATCAATGCTTCGCTTAACCAGCTTGTAACTGATCAGTTGATCAGCTGAAATGCGCAGACGTTGAAGAATCGCTGCTTCAACAGCCTCTTGGGGATGATCAAGAGGAAGCTTGAGCTCACTCAATCGCAACACGGTCGTGACCTCACGCTGAAGCGCATCCGCTCCATTCACTCCTGATTCAATACCAAGAGGCTCTCATCCCTTTAGCGAAGCAGAAAAACAGCTCTCTCGCTGGGAGGAAGATTCATCAAGCCAGCAATGGATCAGGCAAGCAATGGTTCAGGCGAGCAATGGATCAGGCGAGAAATTATTAGCTCAGGCAAGCAAGCAGCCAAACAAAAAATGTGAGAAGGCGCTACTGGAAAGAAATTATTTGCATTGGTAACGCTGCCAGCCGCAGAGAAGGCGCCCTCAGAACTCGGAACATAAGATCGTGTCCTTTGATACCTTCTCCTGATGCGTTGGGCACTTTCCATCCTGTTCGCCATGCTTGCTTTTGTTAGCGCACCAGCCTTGGCCATGGCCGCAGATTCCTCCCATGGCGCTCAGGTTTTCTCTTCAACATGTGCCGCATGCCAT
>CATBLW010000286.1 GCA_949486985.1 Prochlorococcus marinus str. MIT 9215 | reverse complement strand
ATTAATTCTCAAACAGCCATAACAACAATTACCAAATAGCTGCCGCCATCCGAAGGATCTGAGCAATAGGCCCCACATCATGAACGCGAACCATGGCAACCTTTGCCTGGACGCATCGACAAACAACCGCTGCTGTTCCCCAAATTCTCTCTTGTGGATCTGGCTGATCAAGAACAGCCCCAATAAAACGTTTGCGTGAAGGCCCAACCAACAATGGGATCCCCTCACTTGAAAGTTGTTCAAGCCCCCTTAGTAAAGCCAGATTCTGTTCAGTATTTTTTGCAAAACCCAAACCTGGATCCCAAACCAACTGATCAGCGCGTACACCCGCTTGCAAAGCTTGTTCAGTGCGACGCAACAAGCCATTACGTACATCAGCAAGCACGTCTTGATAGCTAGCAAGCTTGTCCATCGAATGACTATTGCCTCGGCTATGCATCAACACATAGGGGGAGCCAGCCTCTGCCACAACTTTCAGGAGCTCTGAATCACGTTGACCGCCACTGACATCATTGATCCAATCGGCACCCGCCTGAAGAGCAGCCTCAGCAACTGGTGCCAAAAATGTATCGACAGAAATCAACGCTTTTGGATGAGCTGAACGAATGGCCTCCAGAGCTGGCAACAAACGACGCAATTCTTCTTTTGCACCGACTTCCTCAGCCCCTGGCCTGGTGCTCTGAGCGCCAAGATCTATAACATCAGCACCTTGGCTTAGCTGTAAATTTGCCCTGCTCAAGGCACTTTCAGGTTCGATGCAATCGCCTCCATCACTGAAGGAATCAGGAGTGATATTGATTACACCCATCAGACAAGTGCGTTGTCCCCAATGCTGAGGCCAACGCTGATCTGCTGTTCTCAACTCCGCAAAACTGCGATCAGTGCTTTTGGTAATTGGCAATACGGGCAAAACTTTCAGGATCCAAAGAAGCACCACCTACCAAGACGCCGTCGATATCACTCATCGCCATCAACTCATCGATATTTCCAGGTTTTACAGAACCTCCGTACTGAACAATCAGGTCAGGGAAGCCCACCCAACGACGAATTAATCCACAAATCCTGTTGGCTTCTGCCGCCTCACAGGTTTTGCCAGTACCAATCGCCCATATCGGCTCATAGGCCACGACAAGGGAGCCTGCATCGGTCGACTCCAAGCCTTGCTCAACCTGGCGTCGAATCACGCGTTCAGCCTCTCCTCGTTCCCGCTGTTCATCACTTTCCCCAACACAAACAATCGGGATCAACCCATTGGCCTGAGCGGTACGGGCACGGTGATTGATCTGAGCGTCGCTCTCACTGAAATATTTGCGCGGTTCGCTGTGGCCAACAATCGCGTAACGAACCTGATGTTCAAGCAGCATCTTTGGCGAGACCTCTGCTGTAAAGGCACCTTCCTCCTCCCAGTGAACATTCTGGCTGGATAATTTCACTCGACTGCCACTAACAAGATCTGCCAACGTCGAAATCGCCGTAAAAGGAGGTGCGATGACAACATCACGATCATCTGGTGTGGCCTCGGTTAACGGAAGAAACACACTCATGTAGTCCCTGGCCTGGGCACAGGTCATGTGCATTTTCCAGTTGCCAGCGATTACCGGTTTGCGCACGTTCTGGTCCTCTGAAGATCCGCAGATGCCAACTTACGGCCCCTTCGGTTCAGCATCGCCCACAAAGGCCTCGTCAGAACCAAGCTGAACGCTGTCACCTTGGCTCAACTGTCGGCCACGCCTGAGCTCTGGGGATCCATTGACAAACACTTGCCCTGACTGAATCAGATGCTTCGCCTCACCTCCAGTGGCGACCCAACCCTGCCATTTCAGGAATTGATCCAGTTTCATTGCGAACTCGTGGTTTGTCTTGAGATTGATAGTGTGACGCGATGTTTTCCCCTTCCAAGGCTGGCTTCCGCAGGCTTCTCCCCCTGTTACGCCCCCACCTGCGCCAATTGCTATGGGGAGGCCTCTGCATGTTGGTGTACGTGGGCTGTTGGCCACTGTTGGCATGGCTTGCAGGTCAACTGATTCCAGCGATTGGTGCCGGTGAACTGAAAGAGGTGATCAAGGTAATCGCAGCGGCTCTAGCTGTATTCCTGAT
>CATBLW010000285.1 GCA_949486985.1 Prochlorococcus marinus str. MIT 9215 | reverse complement strand
TTTGAGGCGATTCTTGATCTGTCCGTGAACCTTGAGGAAGTCGGCCCCGGTGCGGTCCATTTTGTTGACAAAAACCATCCGTGGAACGGAATAGCGATCAGCTTGTCTCCAGACGGTTTCAGATTGTGGCTGCACGCCACCTACTGCACAAAAAACGGCGATGACTCCATCCAGAACGCGCATTGAGCGCTCGACTTCAATGGTGAAGTCAACGTGCCCTGGGGTGTCAATAATATTGATGCGGTGATCGTTCCAGGTTGTCGAGATCGCAGCCGCTGTAATCGTGATTCCCCGCTCACGTTCTTGAGCCATCCAGTCTGTGACGGCTGCACCGTCGTGGACTTCACCCATCTTGTGAACCACACCTGAATAAAACAGGATGCGTTCAGTACATGTGGTTTTGCCAGCGTCAATATGGGCGGCGATGCCGATATTTCTGACGCGTTCCAAGGGAAAGGCGCGAGCCACAGGTAATTCTCCGGGGTGGGGCTTTAAAAGGCGGGTGAGACTATACAGGCCAGGATGGAGTCAGGTTGAATGACGTCCTTCCTGATCGATTGAATTAGTAGCGGTAATGGGCAAAGGCCTTATTGGCCTCGGCCATCTTGTGGGTTTCTTCGCGTTTGCGTACGGCGCTTCCTGCTTCGTTAGCGGCGTCCATCAGTTCTCCCGCCAGCTTTTGCGCCATGCTGCGTCCATTGCGTGCTCGTGAGAAGTTCACAAGCCAGCGCAGGGCCATGGCTGTGCCGCGCTCCTGACGAACTTCCATGGGGACCTGATAGGTCGCTCCACCAACTCGGCGTGCCCTTACTTCAACAAGAGGCGTTGCGTTCTTGACGGCCGTTTCGAAGAGTTCGATTGGATCGTTGCCTGTTCGCTCATTGATCAGTCCAAAAGCTTGGGCAAGGATGCGTTGTGCTGTCGACTTCTTGCCATGCTTCATCAGCCGAGAGACCATCATCGTGGCCAGTCGGTTATTGAACTGAGCGTCTGGGAGTACAGGGCGTTTTTCAGCTGCGTTGCGGCGTGACATAGACCGTCAGAAGAGTGGGAGGGTTGAAGGGTTACAGAGAGAAAATAAATATTTGGTTGGCGAGCGCATCACTCTTCCTTCGGTGCTTTGGCGCCGTACTTGGAGCGGGATTGGCGGCGATCTTTCACTCCAGCTGTGTCAAGCGTTCCGCGAATGATGTGATAGCGAACGCCAGGAAGATCCTTGACCCTGCCTCCACGGATTAAGACAACAGAGTGCTCCTGAAGGTTGTGGCCAATTCCTGGGATGTATGCAGTCACCTCAAATCCAGAAGTCAGCCGCACACGTGCAACCTTGCGCAGGGCTGAGTTGGGCTTTTTGGGAGTGGAGGTGTACACCCTTGTGCAAACTCCCCGCCTTTCGGGGCAGGCTCGCAGTGCGGGAGATTTGGTTTTGCGGCTGAGGCGCTGACGCTCAGTACGGATCAGCTGTTGGATGGTTGGCATCGACGGTCGCTATGTGGTCGGACGCCCGACCTGATTCGACAATCACTCACTTTACCGTTTAACGAGCCTTGATACCCCTAGAGCTGCGCCAACTTGCTTAGTGGTTGTGACTTACTCATTTCTTCAGCTTGGGAATCCATCGGCCTTCTTGAATTTGATTCAAGGCTTTAGAGGGGAATCAGTCCCAGGCCGTTTTGCACTCTCGGTGGCGTTCCACGCCCTGTCATCACAAGTTGATTGGCCACTAAAAGAGCAGTTGAACTACCGCCATCAAGATTGAGACCATCGCGAAGGCCCAGTTGCTGCAGGGCTAAACAGGTTTCCAGCAGGGTGGGATCGCTTCCTTTGGCGCCTTTGATCGTTAGCAGCCAGATCTTGCCATTCCCTTGTCCCACCACGGTGCGCGGTGCGCTGAGGGCAAGAAAACCTGGGCTGAATCCTTCTTGTCGGCCAGCCAGGACGACGCGACCATTTTTGATTAACAGTGGTCCGCCACCCAACACCTGAGGAAGATCACCCAGAGGGTTGGAGCTCCGCATACGCAAGCTCACGGCATCCCCTCGAGAGACGGGAATTGGAATCCCCCCCCTGGCGACAACAAGATCTCCGTTGCTTTTTAACGGTATGCCTCGGGTTAGCTGTGCTTGCCCGTAGGTCTGCGTCACTTTTCCGTCAATCACCATCATCGCTTCTTCTTCGCCGCTAAGGGCTTGGTAAAGGGGCCCCCAGGCGCTGGTGTACCGGCTAAACCCACGTTGGACATAACCACTGTTCAAGGTATGCAACGGCCAGCGCTGCCCAGCAGGGCCGAGAAGTTCCTGGTCGAGTCGAAGTCGCCCAAACGACAATTGGCCTTGTTCTCCCCAGCCGATGGCCCCCCTGTTCAAGATGGGCCCGGAAATCCAGGTTCCATCAAGACGCACGGCACCAAGAGGCAGCTGGCGTACTCGATTGAAAAAGCCTCCATTGATGGCGATAACTGCACCGGCTGGTTGGGCAAGTTGGTTGAGAAAGCGCAGGCCCTGCTGTTTGCCTCTCTGGGGTAATGGTCGAAGTTGAAGCCCCTGAGCCTGAGGGTTGCTGCCGACGCGATTGATTTGGAGAGGTTTGACTCCAATGTTCACCACCTTGGAATCCACGACGAGGCCACGGCGGATCAGGGCTTGAATCGACTGATTGAGCAGTG
>CATBLW010000284.1 GCA_949486985.1 Prochlorococcus marinus str. MIT 9215 | reverse complement strand
TGCACATGGTGGTGTTGTTAGCAGAGCCGCAGGAAGCACCAGATCCAACGTTGTTGCCACTTTTTGGCCTGGATGACGGTGTTTTCCTTCAGCACAAGGACCGCCCTGGACTGATGACGAAACGAGAGCTGCGCATCCAGATTCTTGCCGAGCTGGATCTTCCTCAACAAGGAGTGCTCTGGGACCTTGGCGCTGGAGTTGGCAGTGTGGGATTAGAGGCTCTGCGTTTGCGCCCCCAGCTGAAACTGATGGCGGTTGAAAAGCGTGGTGGTGGTGCAGCCTTAATCCAGGCCAATGCAGCCCGGCTTGCTGTTGTTCCCACCGCCGTGTTTGAAGTTGAAGCCCTCAACCTGCTTCAAGCCGCTGATCTCCCTCCAAACCTGAGCCAGCCCAACCGAGTGCTCTTGGGAGGCGGAGGGGCCTTAAGAAACGACTTGCTCAAGATCGTGCTTCTTTGTCTTCAGCCCCAGGGCGTCGTCGTTATTCCTCTGGCCACCGTTGAAGCATTAGCAGAATTGCGACCACTGCTTGAAGCTTCAGGCTGCAGGGTGAAGATCAGTCAGCATCAAGCTTGGAGGGGGCTACCGCTGGCCGACGGTACCCGTATGGCGCCAATGAATCCAGTGATGATTCTCAAAGGCACCCGGCCTTAAATCCAAAGGTTCAGCCGTAACTCTTCAAGCTCAGCTCTTCAAATTCAGCTTTTCATTTTTAAGGCGTCAAAAACTCATTAACGCGTCAAACCAAAAGCAATCGCGCCCGCTCTCTCTTCAAGGCAACGTCGGAGCATGCCGCTCAATAATTAAGGCATTCTCTTTAGGGATTTGTTTTTAGGGCATTGTCTTTTTGGCGTTGTCTTTATGGCGCTGTCTTTTTGGCGGTGTCTTTAAGGCGAACTCTTTGACGGCTCGAATGGCGAACGAGGTTCGAACTGTTGGCTTTGAATCAGCGGAGTAGCAAGACGCTGAATCTCAACGGCATCCCCAACTTGAATCGCTAGTCGCTTCGCTTCGCCTGCCTTCAATTCCACCCCTCCATCGGCCGGTGAATTGGGGCCATAGCTCGGACATGGCAAATGGGGGCAAATAGGCACAGCCGCTTCGATGGCCATCACCCGACCCTGATGAACGAACACCATGTCAAGCGGGGCCAAGGTGTTGTGCATCCAAAAGCGCAGTGGTCTTGCAGGTTGAAACGGAAACCACATCCCACGAAGCTCTGAGAGGGCTGGCCGCTGCATCAATCCCAAACGTTGCTCCTCTCTCTCATCGGCGACCTCCAACAAAACGCATCGATCACTGCTGAGACACCATTGCGCCTCCAGCGGCAGATGCTGCGGTGGAGTTCCTGCGCAAACTTCAATGCTGGCAATAGATGTCAGCACTACCAAGCCGCAGCTACGGCCCAATCGCTTCGCGTTCACAGGCGATCTGGCTTGGCGATATGGGGCAGTCCCCAGCCCAACTTATTGCGCAAAACTTGGAAGAACTCATGATCCGCCAGGCGTACAAATTTCACCGGGTGATCGCTGCGGCGGATTAACACGCGGTCTTCAGGCCAGACATAACAGCCCGCACTTCCATCCACCACCATCATCAATCGCTCAGGGGTGGCAGGAAATATGGTTACAGGTTCCTGATCACTGAACACAAGTGCTCTTGATGCCAGGGAGTGAGGAGCAATTGGAGCCAGCTGCAATACGGGGCATTCAGGGGTGATAACAGGTCCGCCTGCACTCAGGGCATAGGCCGTTGAACCCGTTGGAGTCGAGAGGATGACGCCGTCAGCGGAAATATCAACAGGTGCATGGCGGCCGATCGCAATCTCGAAGTGACACATGCTGGTGAGCGGTTCGCGATGCAAGGCCATCTCATTAAGAGATAGAGCCTCCCAGCGACGCTGATCGCCGCGCATCACACTGACCACCAAGCTGCAGCGCTCTTCAATCGTCCACTGTTCTGTAAGCACCTGATCAAGTGCTCGGTCTAGATCCGCTAAGTAGGCCTCAGCCAGGAATCCCAGGTGGCCGGTATTGATGGCAAGGATTGGCACCTGGACCGGTGCTGTTTGCCGCGCAGCAGATAGCACCGTGCCATCGCCTCCCAACACAATGGCCAGTGCCATGGAGGCATCAAAACCTTCGGGCACGCAAGCGTTGTAACCAAGCGTGCGCAGATGTTGATCGGGATTGGCGAAGCCCACCAATCCACCCGCACTACTGACGCGCACTACCTCATGACCCGCCAATTCAAGCCTCGCTTGAATGGTGATTGCGGTCTCGACCGCAAGATCCTTGCCGTCGTTAACGATCAGTCCGACGCGGGGCACCGATCGGCAAGCAGAGAGAACGACAGCAGTTTATGAGAGTTCGGGTGTTTTGGCTGCAAACGTCATCACGTTGATTTCGCCAAGTGATTAGTTGACTCCACTAATCACTTGGCGGCAAACCTGGGATTAGAACTGCTCAAGGAAGCGCAGATCACTTGTATAAAGCCTGCGGATGTCGTCGATGCCATGGCGCACCATGCAGAAGCGCTCAACGCCAAGACCAGCGGCAAAGCCACTCCAGCGCTCAGGATCAAGGCCCAATCCTTCCAACACGCTTGGGTCGACCATGCCGCAGCCCATGACCTCCAGCCAGCGACCTCGCCACTGAACATCAACCTCAGCTGAAGGTTCAGTAAAGGGGAAATAACTAGCCCTAAAGCGCACCGGCAAGTCGCCAAAAAAGGCTTTTAAGAACGCCATCACCGTGCCCCGTAAATGGCTGAAATCGAGGCCCTCATCGATCGCCAACACCTCAACCTGATGGAATACAGGTGAATGGGTGGCATCGACAGCATCACGCCGATAGACCCGGCCTGGGGCCACGATCCTTACTGGTGGTGGGTTCTGCTCTAAATAACGGATCTGTACAGGCGATGTATGCGTTCGCAGCAGCAGATTGCCACTCAGATAAAACGTGTCTTGCATGTCCCTGGCGGGATGGTCTTCTGGAATATTGAGTGCTGAGAAGTTGTAATGATCGCTTTCGATCTCGGGTCCCTCGGCGACCCCATAGCCCAAGCCACAAAACAAATCGACGATCTCTTCTGTGGTGGTGATCAATGGATGCCTGTGTCCCACAGGGATGCCACTGGGTGGTGCGGTGACATCAAGCGTTTCTTGCGTCAGCCTTTCAGCCATTGCGGCTGATTTGACTGCCTGCAGCTGTGCCGATAACAGCTCCTGCAATTGGCTTTTGAGCACGTTGGCCCGCTGGCCAACAAGGGGGCGTTCATCGCCAGGGAGCTTGCCCATGGCTCCTAAGACGCCTGACAAGCGCCCTTTTTTACCCAGCAAACCAACCCGTAATTGCTCAAGAGCCTCCGGATCAGCGGCAGCAGCTATCTCCGCCGCAGCCTCAGCCTCTAAGGCGTCGAGCTGATCGGTGAGCTGCTGCAAAGAAATAGTGGCGCTCACAGCAAAACAATCTCGGAGGCTGACTGTAAGCAGCCATGTTGACTAGGTTCCCAGCAATGCGCTCGACTCCATGACCTCGCTGCGAATTCTGATCAGCAATGACGACGGCATTTTTGCCGAGGGAATTCGCTGCCTGGCTGCTGTGGCTTCTGACCACGGCCATCAGGTCACGGTTGTTTGTCCAGACCAGGAGCGCTCAGCAACTGGTCATGGACTCACACTCCATACCCCTATCAGGGCGGAACGAGCCGATGAGCTCTATGTCCCTGGTGTTACAGCCTGGGCCTGCAGCGGCACACCTGCAGATTGCGTGAAGTTGGCATTGTCTGAGCTGCTGCCAGAGAAACCGGATCTTGTTTTGTCAGGGATCAACCATGGCCCCAACCTGGGGACAGATGTGTTCTGCTCGGGCACGGTGGCCGCGGCGATGGAAGGCACGCTGGAGCAACTGCCGGCGCTAGCTGTGAGCGTTGCTTGCTTCAAATGGCGGGATTTTCAGTGCGCAGCTGAAATGGCGATGGATGTTGCTGAAAAGGCTCTCTCCGACCAATGGCCCAACAACCTGCTTTTGAATCTGAATATTCCTCCATGTGATCCAAAGCTGATGGGCCCATTGCGCTGGACCCGTCTTTCGATTCGTCATTACGAGGAACAATTCAGCCGCAGGATCGATCCTCGAGGCCACACTTACTTTTGGATGGCAGGTGAAGTCGTCAAGGATTTGCAAGCTGCAGGGCATGGCCCCAGCGACTGGCTCAGCGATGTGGCTCAGATTGAGACCAATTCACCATCGATCACACCGATTCAGCCAGATTTGTTCTGGCGGGGGCAACTTTCGGCACTGCCAAATTTGAACCTGAACAATTAGCTGCTCCGGTAGATCCTCTGCAGTAGCCAGAGCGAAAAGATCAAACCGATCAAATGGGCAAACAGAACTTGGGTATTGCTTAGAACCGAAAGCATCTCCAAAGAGGTGATCGGATAGTTGTCAAGGGCTGATCGTCCAGCCCCAATCGAAATTCCAGGTGCCTGCATCGAAGCCTGAACGAACAAACTTCCCGCTAAAGATTGATAACCAATAGAAGCAAAGACCAAGCCGAGTACATCAACAATCAGACCCCGCTTCAACAGCCGACCTGTCTCACCCCTACTGGGTCTTGCCGCACTATTGAGCGCTCTGCCAACACGAACAATCAGCCAGCCCTGCCAAAGGCTGTAAAGCAACACCAAAAAGGCAAGGCTGGTTAGCGACAGCCCAGGTCCAAGACCTAGAGCGCGCTCCGAATTACGCGCCAGACTGCTGCCAATATTGTTGAACAACAGCACGCCAACGACTACCACCCCAAGGGTTGTTTGAATCCAAAAGCGGATCCAGCCCACGCGGCGCAGCCCTTGCGAAAGCATTTGAAGGTCGAGGCGATCAGCCATCCAGAATTCAGCAGCGCTCGTTCAAACTTGCCATCTACTCCCGCCGTGTGCACGGACCCATTGATTCCTCTTTGCTCCCCTCAACAGGCAAGCACCCCAACAGCGCTGGCTTTAGGCAGTTTCGATGGCCTTCATGCAGGGCATCGTCGAGTGATCAATTCTGTTGTTAAGGAAGCCCCAGGAGTGCCCACTGTGGTGAGCTTCTGGCCCCATCCCCGCGAAGTGCTTCATGGTGACCCCCGGTTGCGCCTCGACCTGCCTTCTGAGAAGGCTTCGTTACTTGCTCCTCTTGGAGTCGAGCAGTTGGTGATGGTCCCTTTTGATCGCGCCTTGGCAGCACTCAGCGCTGAAGAGTTTGTTGAGCAAATGCTGCTCAATACCCTTCAAGCTCGTCGCATTGCCGTTGGTGCGAACTTTCGCTTCGGACGTGATCGTCAAGGCGATACGCAAACCTTGCAGCGGCTTGCTTCAGCAGCCGGAGTTGAGGTTGTCATCCTGCCAATCCTCGAGGATGAGGACGGACGGATGAGTAGCAGCCGCATTCGTGCGGCCCTAAACGAAGCTGATCTCAAGACAGCCAAAAGCCTGATGGGTCGGCCCTATCGCTTTCGTGGATCGGTTGTTCATGGCCGCGGTCTTGGTCGCAAATTGGGCTGGCCTACGGCCAATTTGCAAGTCGATGGACGCAAATTCTTGCCTTGTCTTGGGGTTTATGCCGCCTGGGCCTGGATTGATGCCAACGAAAGCCCTCTTCC
>CATBLW010000283.1 GCA_949486985.1 Prochlorococcus marinus str. MIT 9215 | reverse complement strand
TGACCCAGCCAGGAGAAACAGATGGGCTCGATGTTGACGGACACTTACGAGCGATCGAGGCTCAATTAGCCAGTCTCGGCATCAGCCAGCGACTCTTTACTGCTGTGCTGGCCCAAGACGACTTAAAGCAGTCCGAACTTCTTCAACACTATCGAGCGAAAGGCGCTGAACCGGTGACATGTAATACCGACAAATTGAAATCCAAGGGTTACGAGGTCATGCAAGCTCCTTTACAGGGCTCAAGGCCAACAGCAACTCTTCGGCATGACTCGCGAAGCCTTGCACTGGCGGTCATGCGCTTCTACCGAAAACAGAAGCGAGAAGGGCAATAAATAGCTCTACAACTAACAAGAAGCCAACACTCAACTGAGAACAACTAACCCTTAAGGCTGATTCTTTGCATCAACACATGACTACTTGGCTGGTCTTAAATAATTGGAAGTTTTGTAAGCGCTATGTCTCGAGATATATCCCATGTAATCGCACAAAACAGCACAGCAAATTGGTCTCCATCCTCGAGAGAGATCTCTCAATCCCTTCTAAACATGAGACACTCCTATCCCTCTCATTCATTGACTTGGGAACAAAGCCTGTCAAGCGGTCCCAAACGATGAATGCCAACAAGAATGTCAACAAAGCGACGCATCCAGACAATCAGTTGCTGGTGTCAGGCCACAACGGCCAACGCGTAGGTCGCGAACGCGCCAAGAGGGAAGGGCGAAAGCCAGGCACTTGGGCCCCTGAGCTCGACGAGCATGGGCAGCCGATCAACAGACGCCGCTGGACCACAGCCTTACGTAGCGAAGCTCTCGACCATTTACAGCAACTCTCCACCCAACTGGGGCTGCGACGCTGCGAGGTAGTGGAAAAGCTGCTGATGGATCCGCAATGCCGACAACGACTACTGCAATCAGATCCTCCAGACGCTGTGAACCATGACGAGCAACCAACGGATGAAAGCGATGAGCCGGCGAGCGACACCAACGAGGTTGAGAAAGCGATTGAACTGGCCTGCCGCGCTTATGGGAATGAGTGGCCCAAAGACCTAAGTAAACAAATTGCAGAATTAGGTGGCACCAGCCCTGAAGTCATTAGCAGAAAAAAACATTCCTACCTCAACAAGTTCATAGCTGCGAGGACACTGAAAAGCACAAAGACATCAGAAGGAACAACAGCGCTCAGCCCTGATCCATCTCCAAACTGATCTCTTCATCACTAAAAGGCTTTTCAGGATGCGTCAACTTCCAGCCATGAATCAGCAAGGCCATTCCCCAACAAAAGATTGGCCATACTGGCCAGAAATAACCCATACCAGATATCAGCCAAATCACCACTAAGCCTGTATTCACAATCAGATACTGCCGAACCTGACGTCGATAACTCCGCTTCAAGCGCAATCGACTAATTGCTTGCTGGCGCAGCTCATCTTGATCAGTCACTGGCCAGCACAGCTGAGGAACTTCAATCATTAAACCCCAAAGTATTATCCCTGGCCACTTCTATCTACCAAACAAAAACAGCAGTCCCAACTACTAGCCAAACTCCACAAAAACCCACCAACAAACCAAGCAGAATCAGCCCAAAAGCTATCAACCACAGAAAACAGGCCTAATTCAACAGGCATAACCTCACCGGAGTCGCCGCCG
>CATBLW010000282.1 GCA_949486985.1 Prochlorococcus marinus str. MIT 9215 | reverse complement strand
TGTTTCTATTCCTTTCTTGAATTGGCGCAAGCGGTTGGCGATGGCAGCTTGATCTGTTTATTTTATTGCCACTGTTTTATTTCCACTGCTTGCTATCAAGCTGAGTTCAAGCTGGTCACTCGATCAATAGACAACTCAATAGGCCCGTCAATCAGCCATTGCTCAAGCTCTTCAGACTTCTGCAATCGCCTCGATTGAGGCCGTAATCGCTTGCTTCTGCTCCTCGTCATAACCCCAGCGATTGAGAAATTCGACATCTTCTCCACTATTGCCAGTGGAGGCCGCCAAAAGCTGCTCCAAGCGTTGCTTGACAAGTTCTGGCTCCAGCAAGCGCAGCAATTCTCTGCAACGTGCCGCGACCCGCTCCGATCCTTCTTGATGTTCGCTATCAGCTTGGCGCTGATGATGCAGGGCCATGGCAGAGCTCATCGCCAGGTTGCGAACACTCAAATCCACAACCCCATCTCCAGCAGCACGTAACTGCATCACCAAAGGCTCGGGGAGGCGATCCATCAGTGGACAATCCCCTGCAAGGCTGATGACAAAAAACCCACGGGCGCCATCGCGGCTATTGACGAGTTCTCCAACCTGATCAGCAAGAACCTCATCGCTGAGCTCACCTTCTTCCCAGAGTTTCAACAATCGAGTGGTGATTTCCATGGCTTGCTCAAAGCTCGGCTCAGTGCTGTTCATGGCCATTCGGCAGGCTTGCAGTCAGGCTATGGGTTGACCATTAGCCCAGTTCATGGATTCTGCCGACCACCACTCAGGTTTTGTTGCCTTCATTGGCCGGCCCAATGTGGGTAAATCCACGTTGGTGAACCAATTGGTGGGTAAGAAGGTGGCGATCACCTCTCCCGTGGCACAGACCACACGCAATCGGCTAAGGGCCATCCTCACAACGCCTGAAGCTCAGATTGTTTTGGTGGATACCCCTGGAATCCATAAGCCTCATCATTTGCTCGGGGAAAGGCTGGTCAAGAGTGCTCGTGCTGCAATTGGCGAAGTTGACCTGGTGTTGCTGTTGCTGGAGGGCTGTGAACCTCCAGGCCGTGGTGATGCCTTCATTGTGGATCTACTCCGCCAGCAAAAGCTGCCCGTTTTAGTGGCGCTCAACAAGTGGGATTGTGTTGCGGAACAGCATCAGGATCAGGCGGAAGAGGCGTATCGAGAGCTCTTGGCTGATGCCCCATGGCCGCTGCTGCGCTGCAGTGCAACGAACGGAGAAGGATGTACGGAACTTCTCGATACTTTGGTCGAACGGTTGCCACTCGGGCCTCAGCTCTATCCCCCCGAGATGGTGTCTGATCAGCCAGAGCGGGTTTTGCTGGCTGAATTAATTAGGGAGCAGGTTTTGCTGCACACCCGTGAAGAAGTCCCCCACAGTGTTGCTGTCAGCATTGACAGAATTGAAGAGATGCCTGCTCCTCGTGGTCGCTCTGGCGGCAAAGAACGAACGGCTGTTTTGGCAACAGTTTTGGTAGAGCGCAAAAGTCAAAAAGGCATCCTGATCGGCAAGGGTGGCTCGATGTTGAAGACCATTGGTCAAGGAGCACGCCTGCAGATGCAAACCTTGATTGACGGACCTGTTTATCTGGAATTATTTGTGAAAGTAGTGCCTGATTGGCGCAGCAAACCAGCGCGATTGGCGGAGTTGGGCTATGGCAGCAATTGAACTCTTTTCACCTCGGGCAGCGGGGCTGAGAGGATGGGTTGATGACTGATGCACCCAAACCCTTCCCTCAACCCACTGATCTAGGGGCATTCCTGGAGCTCTGTGCTGGTGAGTGGATGAGTCTTCGCAGTCTTTTTGAGTTGTCTGATGGCGACGATGACTGGCATACAAGTGAGCGTGGCGAGATCAATGTGACCTTGCTCTCTGCTGATGGCGATGACCTCGGCGGGCTGGACGTGCAATCTCAACAAGGCCCAAGTAGTCAGCTGAAGTTTTTCAATGATGGGGTTTTGCGGGTGACCACCGCTGATGCTGAGCCAAGGCAAGGCCAATGGCAGTTTTGGTCTGACGGCAGTGTTGAACTGAATCTGCCAGGCCCCAATCAAGGGCAGATTCAAGAGCGCATCAGTTTCACCCAGGCCAACCTGCGTTTACGCAGCACCATGTCAATCGATTCCACGGGAATGCCCCAGGAAGGCAGTTTCTATTCAGAGATTCGTCGGGTTGCCCGCCCGGCGGCCTAAAGGCGATGACGCCCTATCGCCTCGATGTGGTGAGTCTGGCGCCGCAGGCTTTTGCTGCACTGGCTGAATTGGGGGTCATTGGCCGTGCATTGACTGCGGGCATCGCTGATTTGCATACCCATAATCCTCGCGATACCACCACAGACCGCTACCACAAGGTTGACGATCAGCCTTATGGCGGCGGAGCTGGCATGGTTCTCAAGCCCGAGCCATTGTTTGCTGCTTTTGATGCCATTCCTGTTCAGCCCAAGCGGCGGGTTCTCTTATTAACGCCTCAGGGGAAAACTCTGCAGCAGCAGGATCTTCAGCGTTGGGCCACTGAACACGATCAATTGGTTTTGATCTGCGGCCATTACGAAGGTTTTGACGAACGGATCAGGAGCCTGGCGGATGAGGAGGTGTCTATAGGTGATTTTGTTCTCACCGGCGGCGAACTACCGGCCATGACGATCATCAATGGTGTGGTGAGGTTGCTACCTGGCACGGTTGGAACAGCCGAGTCGCTCCTTGAGGAGAGCCATAGCGATCTGTTGCTTGAGCACCCTCACTACACGCGGCCCGCAACGTTTCGCGGCATGGAGGTCCCCGAGATTTTGCGCAGCGGCGACCATGGGGCTATTGCTGAATGGCGACAACAGCAACGCCTAAGTCGTACACAAGAGCGTCGCCCTGATCTCTATGCTCGATGGCAGGCTCAGCAGCAAACAGATTTGAGTACATGTAACCCCGAGCTTCGTATTGGCAACGGCTACGACATTCATCGCCTTGTGCCTGAGAGGCCGCTAATTGTTGGTGGCGTGTTGCTGGAACATCCTGATGGCTTGGGGCTTGATGGTCACAGCGATGCCGATGTTCTAGTCCACGCCGTGATGGATGCCTTGCTCGGGGCGCTAGCTCTGGGAGACATTGGCAAATATTTTCCGCCCGATGACCCTCGCTGGAAAGGAGCCGACAGCATGATGCTGCTGGAGCAAGTGGTCAAGTTGGTGCAAGATCGAGGTTGGCAGGTTGTGAATGTGGATGCGGTGGTTGTGGCTGAGCGCCCCAAGCTCAAGCCACACATCGATGCCATGCGCAGCAAACTTGCTACAGGGTTAGGAGTGGCGACTGATGTTGTGGGAGTAAAAGCCACCACCAATGAACGCCTTGGAGCAGAAGGTCGTGAAGAAGGGATCAGTAGTCAAGCCGTGGCACTTCTACAAAGGACATGACGCTCTCATGCACCAGGAAGGCCATGCGATCAGCCGCTTGTCTTTTTACCCTGTTGCTTGCTCTTGTGATCTTGTTTGTTGGTCAACCCGTCATGGCCACTCAGGTTTCGCAGCCTCTTGGGAGCGATAACACCGCCGTGATTATTGAACAACTTCGTTTAAAGGTTCCAGAAGCGAATAGAGCGGCCTGGCTTGAGGCCGAACAAGGCAGCTGGGGGCCATGGTTAAGCAAGCAAAGCGGCTTTCTTGGTCGAGAGCTGTTGTGGGATCCCAAGAAAGAAGAGGCCATGGTGTTGATTCGCTGGGCCAGTCGAGAACAGTGGAAATCGATCCCTCAACTTGAATTGGATGATGTTCAGGATCGCTTTGAACGCTTGGCCCGCAAGGCCACCGGGCAAGCCGACGGCAATCCATTCCCGATTCAATATGAGAGTGAATTGCTGATTTAGTGACTGATCAACATGCACGGTTGGATCTGCAACGGCGCCAGCGAATCGGCATGGTTGAGGCCATCTTTGGTGAGTTCAAAACCAGCGACCAGATCGCTGCCATCCTGAAAAGCTTCCAAGCTGCTGGTGAACTGGCCCTCGTCACAAGGATCGATCAGGCAAAAGCAGATCATGTCGCGCATTTGCTGCAAGCTGTTCCGCAGGGAATACGTCCATCAGAAACGCTGCCGCAAGCCAACCAGACCCAAGCCAACCAGACCCAAACCAAGCAACCCCAAACAAACGAACCGCAAGCCATCAAGCCGAAAACCAATGAACGGGTAGCGAATCAGCAGGTCGCCAATGAACTGCAAAAACAGATGCAGTTTCATGCTTCGGCTCGCTGCCTCACGGTTGGAGTGCCGCCCCTAATCAAAGCGGAATTAGGAGAGGTTTTGGTTCTGAGCGGAGGCACCAGTGATCTTGCCGTTGCCGCTGAGGCTGAATTAGCGCTGCGTTGGCATGGCGTCCAGAGTGAAATGCTTTTGGATGTAGGCGTGGCCGGCTTGCAAAGGCTGCTTGCTCAGATAACGAGGCTGCAGCGGGCGAAAGTTCTGATTGTTTGCGCCGGAATGGAGGGAGCCTTACCGACTGTGGTTGCGGGGCTGGTCTCACAACCTGTCATCGGTGTTCCGATTTCAGTGGGCTATGGGGTTAGTGCAGGCGGGAGAACGGCTCTTGAAGGGATGCTTGCAAGCTGCGCACCAGGGCTTGTGGTGGTGAATATCGACAATGGTTATGGAGCAGCAATGGCAGCCCTAAGAATTCTCAACCTGCGAACTTAAAAGCAATCAAATAATTCAACTCACAGCCAATCAACTCAGAGCCAATCAACTCACAGCCAATCAGATCACAGCCAATCAGATCACAGCCATTCAGATCACAGCCATCAAGTTCACAGCCAACCCATTCAATAATGATGAGGATGCAAATTCACCTTGTCCTCAGGACTGATTTCAAGTAGCTGTTCGACCCAAAGACGCATTGAACGTGGAAGGCGATTTTGCTCGTAGCGAAGCAAGGCTTCCATCAAAACTGGTGAATTAACCCAGTGGGGTGTCCGTCGACTCATTCCCTTTGGATCGTTGAGTAAACGGTGCGGCAGCTATGCCTGCTGCGCAAGAGGCAAATAAGGGATTAACCCCTATTTGTCGTATTTGGCACCGAGGCGCCACAACTCATTGCTGTGATTCGGAGATTCCACATCTCGCAAGCGACGTATCAGTTCAAACAGATCGCCACGAGCCAACTCTCCATTGGTTTCCCACTTCATGACACGTGGTTCAGGTTGATGGGCAGGTGCCAATGAAGGAAGCCAAAAATTCTTGAAGACAAACTATCGGTGTTGACTCGCTGATAAGGCTCATGTTGCACATTATTTGTGGAAGATATTGTGAAGAACGAATTAGAAGCGTTCTCAATTGGGCTAACCCCTCAAGCCCAATAGGGTTTTTGGTTCAAAGGTGGTTCAAGTTTGGATAGGCCGTTACGAGCTCTTCGGCGCTTAAAACATCGCCTCGTCCTTCGGGTTGCCAGATCACTTCAAGGGCAATCAGGTCAGTCGAAGAAACGGATCCCAGGATGCGAAGGCTTTCCCGCAATTGCTCACTGCTAATCGATTCGCTCAGCTTGATTCGGTTGCGGGATGCAACCAACACGGTCACCACAATGAATTCATTGGTGGCATCAGCATCACCAGCTGTTAAATCTTTCAAGCTGTCAGTTCGTCGCTCTCCAGAGACATTGGAGGTGACCTCGGCTCGCAATTTGCTGCGTTCGGTCATCGACAGGCGATTGAAAGTGTTTTCCGCCGAAGCGAAAGGCACGCTGCCTGTCTCGACGTTGGCATAGACCCAAAGATCTGGCTGACGCAAGAGCGCAAGGGTGGTGTCCTGAAGAACCCTTTGCAAGCCGCTTGACGTTTTTGTTTCTGCTGAAGCCGCTAGTTGACGCAGATCATCTTGCAAGGACTTCGCACTGGCCAAAAGGCCAACTTGAACTTGCAGCATGGTGACGGGACCAGCTGGACGCTCGGCGATTTCTCCCGAACCATTGAGGGCAGAAGATCCATCGCCACGGCCTCCTCCACGCAGGGCATTGACAAGGACTCCAACAATTGACATCAGGATCAAGAAGCCAAACAGACCTCCCCCAAAGCCGAACATCGGAAGAATGAAGGGGAAGCCCATTCCCCCACCCCGGTAACCGCCGCCATAGCCACCCCGATAGCCGCCGCCATAGCCGCCGCGATAACCACCACCGCCATAGCCGCCGGTGCGAGGCATTGAAGGCGCTCGAAAACTTCCTCCTCCAATCCGGCCACCGGAAGCCGCCTGGCTTGGTTGGGGTTGCAACAGCATCAAACCCGCGACAAGTACTGGCAAGAACAACGCTGTTAGCCAGCGGCTTAACGTGCGTCTGCGAGGAAGGAACGGCAAACAGGCCAAGGCGTCACTGGCAGTTGAAGTGACTCTAGGAACCTCCGCCAACGATGGTGACGATCTCCAGGTTGTCGCCGTCCTGAACGCGTTGATCATCCCAGTGGCTAGGCGTGAGGATGGTGCCATTGAACTCAACAACAACAAGTCGGGGGTGGTGGCCAAGTTGTTCGATCACCCACGCCAATGTGGGTGGGTGGGTCGCGGTGTCGAGTTCTTTGATCTCTCCATTGACTTTGATCTTCATTTGAGAATCTCCAATAGCTCACGGCTGGCTGCTCTTGGATCAGCAGCAGACATGATTGCTCTGACAACGGCCACGCGTTGAGCACCCGCCTCTCTAACAGCATCAAGGTTGGAGACATCAATACCACCAATGGCAAACCAAGGGAGCTGTGTTGCTTTTGATGCCTCCTTTACATAAGTGATTCCAACAGGCTCTCGGTCTGGCTTGGTGGCTGTTGCATTAATCGGCCCCACACCGAGATAATCGCAGCCCTCTTGCTCGGCCTTCTGAAGCTGATCAAGGCAATGAGTGCTTCTGCCCAGTAAGCGGTCGTGACCGATAAGGCTTCTGGCGACATCTGTTGGCAGGTCGTCTTGTCCGAGATGAACACCATCAGCATCCACGGCCATGGCTAGATCGATTCGATCATTAACGATGAATAGGGCCCCATGTTTTCGGCATAGGGCTGCAAGTTCTTTGGCCTCGGTCAGTCGTTCGAGATCACTGCCATCTTTGCGGCGGTATTGCACCATGCCGATGCCAGCTTCAAGACCTGCATTCACCGTGCCCGCCAGATCCGTGGTTGGTGAGGTGATCAGGTAGAGATGGCAATCATGAAGTTGTTGGCGTCTATTCGCGCCATCGCTGGCCTTCAACAAAGTCACCTCAAGGTCGTAGAGGCCGTAGCGGATGGCTGCTGCTGTGCTGGCCAACTCAGGATCTGGCAAGCGGGCAAATTCCTCCAAAACGCGTAGGGCCTCTTGAACTCGGGCGCAATTGGCGGAAACGATCTGGCTTGGGGCCTTTCGATCCTGTTGGGCCGGGTGTTTCAGGCCGAGACCCTGATCCGTAAGGGTGCATCGTGCTTGCTTGTAGCTGTCGAGATGGTGGCGACCAAGTTGCTGGCGCCAATCTTTGAGTGTGATCACCAGGTCCTGACGATCCAGGCCAAAGCGGCACCAATCTTCCACCACGCGCAGCCCTTCACGGGCACGATCAAGGTTGGCATCGATCAGCTGAACCACACGCAAAGCTGCGATCGGGGAGCCAAGCATCGATTTCATGGCAGTCTTGTGATGGATCTCATTGTTTTGCCCTCCGCAGATCAGGTTATGGAGAACAGCAGTTCAGAGAGCAGCATGCATGTACTGGTTTGGGGCATTGGACTCCTCGGTGCGATTGGGATGTTTATCGTTTGGGGCTTGGCCAATGCCTATCCCGCGGCTGTTTGAT
>CATBLW010000281.1 GCA_949486985.1 Prochlorococcus marinus str. MIT 9215 | reverse complement strand
TCTCCAGCGGCCACGTCGACTTGCGTGCAACCGTTGAGAGATTCAAGTTGCCCATCGGCATGCACAAGCTGGTTCGCGCCTAAGGCCCCAGGTTGTCCACCTCGCAAACCAAAAGGTGCGACTCGTCTTGCCCCTGAGAGGATCGCCACCGTCATCGGGCTCAGGAAGCGGAACTGCCTTAGCAGCCCATCTCCGCCTCGCCATCGCCCCAGGCCACCACTATGTCGTCGTATCGCAAATCGTTCTAGCCGGATTGGATAGCGCTGCTCAAGGATTTCTGGATCCGTGAGCCTTGAGTTGGTCATGTGTGTTTGGATGCCATCGGCACCTTCAAAACCTCGGCCAGCGCCGCTGCCACCAGCAATCGTTTCGTAGTACTGATGCTCAGCATCGCCAAAGGTGAGGTTATTCATGGTGCCTTGGCTAGCGGCCAACACACCCAATGCACCGAATAGCAAATTGCACAGCGCTTGAGAGGTTTCAACATTCCCTGCCACCACAGCAGCCGGTGGGATTGGATTGAGAAGACAACCCTTTGGAACAATCAGCTTGAGCGGAGCAAAGCAACCAGAATTGAGTGGAATGTCTACGTCCACCAAACAACGGAACACGTAAAGAACCGCTGCTTTGGTGACAGCCAATGGCGCCTGGAAATTATCAGAACCTTGAGCGGAGGTACCGCTGAAATCCAAGGTCGCTAATCGACGAGCTTTATCGATCGACAACTGCAAACAAAGCCTGGAGCCATTATCGAGTTCAACAGCGAAGGCATGATCGTCCAGTGTTGCAATCACCCTGCCCACAGCTTGCGCTGCATTGGTCTGCACATGATTCATATAAGTGCTGACTTGCTCGTCTCCAACACGGTTCACAAGCGCCTCCATTTCCCTAACTCCCAACTGGTTCGCAGCAACTTGTGCTTGCAAATCAGCCAGCAGTTCCTGCGGTTTACGCGGCGGCATGCTGCCGCGTTGAAGCCGCTGTTGCCAGAATTGACGATCGAATTGGCCATCAATCACGAAGGATTCATTGCGTAGCAGAAGACCTTCATCGTCAATACTGCGACTGAAAGGCGGCATTGAACCTGGGGTGAGTCCCCCTACATCGGAATGATGCCCGCGACAGGCAATGAAATAGCGAGGCTTCTCGCTATTGGCGAACACCGGGGTGATGGCCGTGATATCAGGCAGATGAGTGCCGCCATGAAAGGGGTCGTTGCTGAGAACGGTCTCGCCTTTGCGCAGGGGAAGGCGCTCTCCAGCAGCGATCTGCTGAAGCAGATCAACGACGGATTCACCCATCGATCCAAGGTGAACGGGAATGTGGGGAGCATTGGCGACAAGTGCTCCTTGGTTGTCAAAAACAGCGCAGGAGAAGTCCAACCGTTCGCGGATATTCACCGAACGACTCGTCTGCCGTAGTCGTTCTCCCATTTGCTCCGCAATCGCCACGAAGCGATGATGAAACAATTCAAGCAATACAGGATCCGGCTGCTGGCTGGAAGCTTGTTGGCTAGACGGCTGGTGGATATAAGGCTGGTGGCTAGACGGTTGCTGGCTGGACAGTTGCTGGCTGGAAGGTTGCTCGTTGAACAGTGCGACCGCTTGCTGATCTGTGATCGCTTCTGAAGCAATGAAATCCAGCAAAAGGGCACCCTGAGGGTCCAGGGTT
>CATBLW010000280.1 GCA_949486985.1 Prochlorococcus marinus str. MIT 9215 | reverse complement strand
TGAAGCAAGGCTTGCAAAGCGCAATCCTTGGCGGCGTTGTCTACAGCGTATTGAGCACGATCCTGTTGAGAACTCTTGGACTCGTTGATGTTGAGTTCACGAGAGCTGCTTTGCTTGGGGCTTGAGTGCTCAAGTTGATGCCAATGCCCATAAGCTGAATGGCTGTCGGTTTAAGGCCCTATGGCCTCTTATTACCTCGAGGCGCCCTATAGCCCAAAGGGTGATCAACCCACAGCGATCACCCGCTTGGTGGAGGGTGTCAACGGAGGTGAGCGTTATCAAACCCTTCTTGGCGCGACAGGCACAGGCAAAACATTCACGATTGCCAATGTGATTGCCCAGACAGGGCGTCCGGCACTTGTTTTGGCCCATAACAAAACTCTTGCTGCCCAGCTTTGTAATGAGCTGCGGGAATTTTTCCCTAATAATGCTGTTGAATATTTTATCTCTTATTACGACTACTATCAGCCAGAGGCTTATGTGCCTGTTAGTGACACTTACATCGCTAAAACTGCTTCGATTAATGAAGAAATTGATATGTTGCGTCACTCGGCAACACGCTCCTTGTTTGAAAGGCGTGATGTAATTGTTGTTGCGTCAATTAGTTGTATTTATGGATTAGGAATTCCCAGTGAATATCTCAAGGCTGCGGTTAAATTTCAGGTGGGAGATGTTCTTGATTTGCGTGGCTCATTGCGAGAGCTGGTGAATAATCAATATAGTCGCAATGATTTGGAGATTGGTCGTGGTCGCTTTCGTGTCAAAGGCGATGTGCTTGAGATCGGACCGGCCTATGAGGATCGTTTGGTTCGTATTGAGTTGTTTGGCGATGAGGTTGAGGCGATTCGCTATGTCGATCCCACTACGGGTGAAATAATGCAGAGTTTAGAAGCGATCAATATTTATCCTGCCAAGCATTTTGTGACGCCAAAGGATCGCCTCTCTGCAGCTGTGCAGGCGATTCGAGATGAGTTGCGCGAACGCTTGGATGTTCTCAATGGTGAGGGCAGGTTGTTGGAGGCGCAGCGTTTAGAGCAACGCACGGCTTATGACTTGGAGATGTTGAGGGAGGTTGGCTATTGCAATGGTGTTGAAAACTATGCGCGTCACCTTGCTGGCCGCCGCGAGGGGACTCCGCCTGAATGCTTGATTGATTATTTCCCAAGTGATTGGTTGTTGGTTGTTGACGAAAGTCATGTCACCTGTTCTCAGCTGCTGGCGATGTACAACGGTGATCAAGCCCGCAAGAGGGTCTTGATTGAGCATGGTTTTCGATTGCCCAGTGCAGCTGATAATCGCCCTCTAAAGAGTGAGGAGTTCTGGGAAAAGGCCAGCCAGACAGTTTTTGTTAGCGCGACTCCTGGTCAATGGGAGCTGCAGCAAAGTGATGGGCAGGTTGCTGAGCAGGTGATCAGGCCGACTGGCATCTTGGATCCTTTGGTTGAGGTGCGGCCTACCCAAGGTCAGGTTGATGATTTGATGGCAGAAATTCAGATCAGAGCAGAGAAGCAGGAGCGGGTGCTGGTGACCACACTCACCAAGCGCATGGCTGAAGACTTAACAGATTATTTGTCAGAGAATGGCGTACGCGTTCGTTATTTGCATTCTGAGATTCATTCCATTGAGCGGATTGAAATTATTCAGGATTTGAGATTGGGGGAGTACGACGTGCTCGTTGGGGTCAATTTGCTCCGCGAAGGTTTGGACCTACCCGAAGTCTCTCTCGTGGTGATTCTGGATGCCGATAAGGAGGGTTTTTTGCGTGCGGAGCGTTCCCTGATTCAAACCATTGGCCGGGCAGCACGACATGTGGAGGGCAAGGCCTTGCTCTATGCCGACAACCTCACGGATTCGATGGCCAAGGCTATTAGCGAGACAGAGCGTCGCCGAGATATTCAACAGGCCTACAACGAGGAGCATGGGATCGTGCCAACGCCTGCGGGTAAAAAAGCCAGCAATTCGATCCTTTCCTTTTTGGAGTTATCCCGGCGGTTGCAAAAAGATGGCGCTGATGATGATTTGGTTCAAATCGCTGGGCGGGCTGTCGATGCCCTTGATTCAGATCCAGATGGCGGCTTGGCCTTGGAAGCTTTGCCGGAATTGATCGATCAGCTAGAGAGCAAAATGAAGGCTGCAGCGAAGCAGCTCGACTTCGAGGAAGCCGCTAATTTGCGTGATCGGATCAAACAGCTTCGTCAAAAGTTGGTTGGCAAGGCTTGATGTTTCGTTCCTAGCTGTTGAGCTGTTTGGCGATGTTTTGCTTGAAAACTTGCTAATCAGAACGGTTCAAGCTTGTCCGACTAGCGGTACGTCTAAGTGTCGCGACCGCGTCCATGGCGTCACGTAATCGTGTCGGCGTTGGTTGGATTGCATTGGGCGGGTTGTTGTTGTTGTCCGCCGAGGCCAAAACCAGCATGCACAGCTTGCAGCGCTGCAACTCCATCAGATTCAGCTACCACGCAACTGGTTCTGATTTCGCTGGTGGCGATCATGGCGATATTGAT
>CATBLW010000279.1 GCA_949486985.1 Prochlorococcus marinus str. MIT 9215 | reverse complement strand
TCCAGCTGCTCAAGCACCATCAAATCTTGTACCTGACGGCCCAAGGTGATCTCCTGCTCATGCGATAGCAGCGGCACACGGCCGATATCCCTTAGGTACGAACGCACCAGGTCGACATCAACAGAGGAACGGCGAGGAGATGCCACATCCTTTTTGGGCTGAGATTTAGGCTGAGTTACTGACGAAGGTGCGACGACCACGGCGACTTCTTTGCGTTATGTAAAGCCTAACCCTAAGAACTGTTAAGAACCGCTAATAGAGGCTTCGGCGCGCCAATTTAAGCATAAATACCTAAGCAATGAATCCATTCGTATTCTCCAGTAACCAAGCCGCTGTCCGTAGATAAATCAACACCCCAGCGACGTCAGTGGCTGTCGTAATAAATGGTGCCGACATCAGTGCAGGATCCAATCCCATCCTGTCAAACAAAAGCGGTAGGGCCGCCCCAGCCGTGGCGGCGAGAGTGGTGATCGCCATCAAACTGATGCCAACAGCTGCTCCGACAAGAGGGCTCTCGCCTCGCCACCAAGCAAACGGCACCACCACAACCAACATCAGCAAACCCAACAAGGCCCCAGCGATGGCCTCACGCACAACGGCCTTCATCGGCCCAAGGGCCTGTATGCGTTGCGTACTCAAACCGCGAATCACCACAGTCGAACTCTGGGCACCAACGTTTCCACCCGTGCCGATCAGCAAGGGAATAAAAGCCGCCAATAACACCACCTGCTTGAGCACAGCATCATTCATGGCAATCACCTGGGACGTGAAACCATTCGCCACAACCAAGACAGCCAGCCAGACAACCCTGCGACGCGCCACAACAAACAAGTTGCTCTGGAAATAATCGTCTTCATCACCAGCCTGGACAGCTCCAGCTGCATATAGATCTCTGGTGGCCTCCTGCTCGATCACATCGATCACGTCATCAACAGTGACGATGCCCACCAATCTCTGCTCTCGATCAACAACCGGCACAGCAAGAAAGTCGTAGCGCTGAATCGCCCGGGCCACTTCTTCTTGGTCGGTATCGGTGCGAACGCTCACCACATCGCGGGTCATCACATCGCCAATCCGGCTTTCAGGATCTGCCGTCACTAGATCCCTAAGTGAAAGGATCCCGGTGAGATGCCGCTCGCCATCGGTGACATAAAGGCTGTAAATGGTCTCGGTATGAGCAGCAAGACGCCGAACAATCATCAGCGCCTGAGCAGCGCTATGGAATTCCTTGAGGTCAATGAACTCAGGTGTCATCAAACGACCCGCAGTTTCGGGCTCATAACCGAGCAACTGAGCCGTGACCTTTCGCTCTGCCGGACTCAGCTCAGCCAACAATCGACGCACCACCTTGGCAGGCAGTTCATCAAACAATTGCACCCGATCATCAGGCGACATCTCCTCAACCAGTTCAAGCACTTCGCCTGAACGCAGCCGCTCCAACAAGCTCTGCTGCACTGTTGGATCGAGATATTCATACACTTCGATCGCTTCATCCTTGCTGAGCAATCTGAATGCCAGCGCCTGAAGAGTGCGAGGAAGATTGCCAATAGCTTCGGCGATATCAACCGGCTGTACCGGCTGCAGCAACATCTTGACGCTGTCGTAGTTACCCGCTGACAGCATGGTTTTCAGCTGCTGGGCAACCACCTCGGCCAGCTCAGAACCGCTAACGGCAGATTGCTGTTCATTGGATGCCCCTATGGCCTCGTTCATCGGGTGGCCGTCTAGGCAAGAACAGTTTATGAGCTAATCGAACTCGCTAGCGTCTGCGCACCAAAGCCAAAAACCAATGTCCGTGAACATCAGTGATGTTGTGGTAAAGACCCCCGAAGGTGATGACAAACAGCTGGGCGCATACAACGGCCAAGTTCTGCTGATCGTGAATGTCGCCAGCCGCTGCGGCTTCACCCAACAATATGCAGGCTTACAAGCTCTTCAAGACAATTACGGAGCCCAAGGCTTCCAAGTTCTTGGCTTCCCTTGCAATGACTTTGGCAGC
>CATBLW010000278.1 GCA_949486985.1 Prochlorococcus marinus str. MIT 9215 | reverse complement strand
CTGGATCCTCTCAAGCTCACACCTCTACCGATGAGCTTCTGGCGCTGGCCGATCAGTCCCCACCATGGTCCCGCGATCTATCTGGTGATGGACCGTCCGACAGACCTCGACACCCCCCTAGTGCTCTATGTGGGAGAAACGGTGGCTGCTGATCGTCGCTGGAAAGGTGAGCATGACTGCAAGGCCTACCTTGCTGCCTATAGCGAAGCTCTTGCTACTGCTGGGATGACAAACCAACTGAGCATCCGCTTCTGGATGGATGTCCCAAAGGCCACACGGGCCCGCAGACAAGTTGAACAACAACTGATCCAGCGCTGGCTGCCACCGTTCAACAAAGAGACCAGAGCCCGCTGGAGCACACCGTTCACAGCAGAGACCAAATGATCTGCGCCGCTAACATTTCGCCACATCATCATTAGTCCATGCAGATTTCCCTTTCTCCAGCAAACCTTCAGAGCTGGACTGGGAGCGTGCTCGTGGTTTGCCTCCTGGAAGGAGATCTGGAGACATGCCTTGATCAACTCGAAGCACGCTGCGGTGGCGCCCTAAGCCCAAGTATCAAGCATCAAAATTTCAAAAGCAAAGCTGGTGATGTGGCCAGCTTTCAACTGCTCAATGGCAACCCAGACAAATTGGTCCTGGTGGGGCTTGGAGAACGCCAGAACCTCAAGCTTGATGATCTGCGGCAAGCAGCAAGCCATGCCGCCCGCGCCAGCATTGGCAATGAAGGCACATTGGGGATCCTGTTCCCCTGGGAAGCACTGGATTGCGGAGCAGCAGCGAGAGCCATCGCCGAAGGTGTTCGCCTTTCGCTCTACAAAGACCAGCGCTTTCGCAGTAGCCCTGAGCCCCGCAGCAAACCATCAAAACTGGAGCTAATTGGCTTACCGGAGTCTGCAAACGATCAACTCAAGATGGTGCAACCCACTTGTGCAGGAGTTGAGCTAGCCAGGGAGCTCGTTGCCGCTCCACCCAACAGCCTCACGCCATTAGCTCTAGCGGATACCGCCGCACAGCTCGCCAAAGATCATGGACTTGAACTGTCTCTACTGGGAAAAGCCGAGTGCGCAGAACGCGGCATGGGTGCCTACCTAGCGGTAGCGCAAGGCTCTGATCTCGAACCCAAATTCATTCACCTCACCTACCGGCCAACGGGGCCCGTCAAGCACCGGCTCGCACTGGTCGGCAAAGGCCTCACCTTCGATTCCGGTGGCTACAACCTCAAGGTAGGGGCCGCTCAGATCGACAAAATGAAATTTGATATGGGCGGCAGCGCTGCTGTGATTGGCGCCGCAAGATCGATCGCAGAACTGCGCCCGCAAGGCGTCGAGGTGCACATCATTGTGGCGGCCTGCGAAAACATGGTGAATGGATCCGCCGTCCATCCAGGCGACATCGTCAAGGCATCCAATGGCACCACAATCGAGATCAACAACACGGACGCTGAAGGTCGGCTCACCCTTGCCGATGCCCTCGTCTATGCATGCGAACTCAAGCCAGATGCAATTGTCGACCTGGCCACCCTTACTGGAGCCTGCATCATTGCCCTTGGAGAAGAGATCGCCGGCTTCTGGACAGGGGATGATCCACTGGCCGAAGGCCTTAGCCATGCAGCCAACAGCGCCGGCGAAGGCCTCTGGCGCATGCCCTTACACAGCGCTTATCGCGATGGGCTGAAGTCGCAACTCGCCGATCTCAAGAACACAGGCCCACGTCCTGGCGGGTCGATTACAGCAGCCCTATTCCTGAAGGAATTTGTTGAGGCCTCAATCCCTTGGGCCCATATCGACATCGCTGGAACAGTTTGGTCTGATAAAGGCAAGGGGATCAATCCCGCAGGCGCCACCGGCTACGGGGTTCGAACACTGGTGAACTGGATTTGCAGCCACACTTAACGCGTTGCCAGCTCAGCTCAACGCACAAAGCGTTCACCTGCTGATCGCATGAAGGCCTCAGAGCATTCATCGCGAGAGCTTGTCCTGCGCCTATCAGTTAGAGCAAAGACTTTTGTCACGAAGGCTTTGAAGCTGGGCTTAGCCAATGCTTATAGAAACTGTCTGAGCCACTGAAAAACCAATCAAGAGTTCGTTTCAGAAACCTTCTGGGGTTGCTTCAGCAGCAAAACAAGCAAACAAAAAACTCAGCCAAGCCTCCGACCCGAAAATCAAGATGCGGCTGCAGTTAAGCGCCGATCTCTCACCTTGATCCGATCAGCGAACATCAGGCTTGTTGGGCTTTCTAGCGAGTGAATTTGCCAGCGCGCACGATCTGAACACGAGGCCAAGACACG
>CATBLW010000277.1 GCA_949486985.1 Prochlorococcus marinus str. MIT 9215 | reverse complement strand
GTCGTTCAAAAGTTTATCAAGTTAAGTAGTAACTCGCATGAAGATGCTAATAACAAGTGGAATAGTTACCAGTCTTGAAGTATTGAACAAACTGAGTTTCTATAATCAAGAGAACAAGCAGGGAAGCTATTCTCAATGGCTGCTGATCAATACAGTCGACCTGCAAAGTAGCCTTGTTGTGAGCTGAAAGAAGCTTCTGAGAAGCTTAACCCTTGCTAAAACGTAATGATGTTGGCTCTTTCCAGCTGCCTTCAGCTGTATAGCCACGATTGTTATTAACAAGATGTCTAAGTATCCAGAAGATTGCTTCATCTGAACCATCGCCTATCTGCCCTTGCACTTCAGCAATTGATCGCGTGATGCCATCCGCCAGTACTGCCTCAACCCGTTCTTGTGTTTTGAGAATGACTGCTGCTGCTTTTTTACCAGCCTCTACTCCTGGCTGGTGGTAGGCATTGATATCGACCAATTCACCATAAAGGCCTACAGCTCTCTCGAACAAGGCGACAATTGCTCCCAAACGGCGTGAGTCAAACTGACGCAAAGACATGCTCATACTTTGACGGCCACCTTCAGTCAGAGCTGATCGCGTTCCTTGTAAGAAACCATCAAGAAAATCTCCAGGATGTTCTCCATCAATGGGCGGAATATCATCAGCATCCTCAAGCACTTCGATAAATGTGACGAAGAAATTATCTATTCCATCACGCAATTGCTGAACATAGGCATGTTGATCTGTTGATCCTTTGTTGCCATATACAGCCAAGCCTTGATGCACAACATTGCCTTCTCGATCCAATTTCTTGCCGATGGACTCCATAACTAGTTGTTGTAAATATCGACTAAACACTTCAAGTCGATCTCGGTAAGGCAAAACAACCATGTCGCGTCGCCCTTTACCGTCGCCAGCGACATACCAAGACGCAGCCATTAGTGCAGCAGGATTGATTCTGATATCAGCCGCGCGTGTGGCTTGATCCATCTGCGAAGCACCAGCCAAAAACTCGCGAATCTCGCAACCCATCAGGGCACCAGGTAGTAGGCCAACGGCGCCAGTGATGCTGGTACGACCTCCTACCCAATCGGGTAGATCAAAACTCTGCAGCCATCCTTCTGCTTTGGCCTTTTTATCCAGTCGGCTATTGCGCATCGTCACGGCGACTGACTGAGCCGCCCATTGGCCACCTGTCGCTTCCAGACGATGCCGAGCCTGCTCCATACCGAGGTGTGGTTCAGGCGTTCCACCAGATTTACTCACCGTGACGACAAGAGTTGTACGCAGGGCTTCTCCAAGGTTGCCGAGAACCTTGCTCATGCCGTCTGGGTCGACATTGTCAAAGAAGTGAAAAGGCAATCCTTTGCCTTGCTTCTGAAGGGCACGAATCATCAGCAGTGGGCCCAGACCGCTGCCGCCGATTCCAATCCAGAGCACATCTGTAAAGCACTCACCAGTTGGTGTCTTAATCGTGCCGTTGAGAACGTCTTGACCAAAACGCTCAATGGCGTCTACTTCTTGAGAAATATCTGATTGAACGTTTTTGTCTGGGGCAAGCTGAGGAGTCCGAAGCCAGTAGTGACCAACCTGACGCTGCTCATCGAGATTGGCGATTGAGCCTTCCTCCAGTGCCTTCATGGCACTAAATGCCTTCTCAAATTTGGGGCGTAGTTCGTCGAGATGTGATGCATTGACGTGCATCCTGCTGATGTCCAGCCACATCCCGAGCTCATCGTGAAACCAGAGCAAATCACAAAAGCGCTGCCATTGAACCTGCGCATCCGTTGCACTGAAATCCGGAAAGCTCATCGCTCCGACTGATCTCTTACTTCGCCGAAACTATCCCCGATCACAATGCCTGTCCCAGCTTCTGCCACACACGGAATACTGTCTGAAGCTGATCGGGGCCTGTGCAAAGCCGCACAATTTATCTAAAAGCCAGTAGCAGACAGGCTTTGTCTTGACACAAACGCTTTTCGTTCAGGATCATTGATTTCTGTAAGTGGCAGGGTTTCAGAACCAAAACCCTTGCATTTGAAGTCAGCGATTCTCGACAAAAACAACCCAACCTGCTGCCAAGCCGTTGAACCCCTTGGATTCCTGAACAACCTTGTTGGTGTGGAGGGCTTCCAACAGAAGCAGAACTTGTTTCAAGGGACGGTTCATTCCTACTTGGAGCTCCGAAACTCTTCCCAATGAACAAAAAACTATCTGGCAGCTTGGTTTTTCCGTTTGCAGGTAAAAGTTTGATTCTGATGATGATGCCCGTGGTTAATGGCTTCTCTGAATGAAGAAGAGACGGGCTGATCTAATTGACAGCGCTCTCAGGAGTTAAAGAGACGCAGAGATCGCCAAGTGCGGCAAGCCGACTCTGGAGTTTCCACCAGGCAAAGCTTCGCGGATCATTACGTTCTCCGCCAAGATCAACATGTCGATGGGTTGTAATCGCAGCAGGTGGAATCTTGAATCGTTCCATCCAATCGGAGAGAACGAACGAAAGTGAATCGTATTGAGGATCTGTGTAACCGCTATGGCTAGTTTTAAAAGTACGTCCACTTGCTGGTGTTTCAAGGCTGACATGTAATGCAAAATTATTGATAGAACCTTTGAATCGAAGATTAGTGATCGCCCATTCGCCTAGAAAAGCCGAATAACCAGCTCCATAAGCTCTTTTCAGAGGATCAACTAGATCGACAATGCGTCCATCTAGACCAATTAAAGTGTGGTAACTAACTTGATCTTCATCGAGAGGATTGGGAGTCTGGAATGTATTTAGTGCTGAACTAAGTGAATAAACAGTTTCGTGAATCACCACAACTCGTGGAGTCGGATCAAGACGACGACCATAACCATCAAAATGGTATCGCTCGCCAAAATTTGTCTTGTCAATTACCACAGTTTCTCGCTGAGTCGCTTGGTTTAGCCTGGCAGCGAGAAGCTTTAATTGAAGATCTCGATCGATCCCAGAACATTGACGGGCCAGTGGTGAATACCAAGAGACAGATCTTGGCGGTGATGGTGCATTGACTTGTGGATAATCATTAGGCATCCGACCTTGTTCGTGAATTCCTTGATCAAATATTTCATGCAATGTGAGGTGTTCAGGGCTATCAGATAAATCAGAAAGAATCCATATGGTTCCGATCAGCAAGCCAACTCCACCAAAGCAAAAAGCAGGTATATAGCACTTGCTGGAGAGGTACTTGTAGCCATTAATAATCCTTTTAATCAAATAAACTCGAACCATTGGTCTCTCAAAAGTTTGGCTTCATACGAGGCATTAGGATCCCAGATCAGTTGCCATTTTTTCTTTTTAGAGGAGTGGCAATAAAGGTTTGCTTCTGCTATCTCACCTCGACGACAATAGGTTACAACCACAAGGCGATCATTAGGAATGAGTTTTTGCAAATCAATTGGCTTACGAAGTCGAAAACCCTGAGCAGCAATTAGTTCATCGCCAACAACAAGTCCTGCCTCTCGAGCTGCACTACCATTCTCAACTCGCGTAATCTCAACAAGAGAATTATTAACGACAACAGTCAAGCCAAGATTGCTTTGAGATTCATTAGATCTTTCAAGTACAAGACCAATCTCATTGATCACTGCATCAATAGGTAGAAGGCCTGGTGTGTCTAGCCATAAAGAAAGTTCGTCAGCCAAATCATGACTGATCTTGGCTATTTCCGCCTGGATATCATGGCGTGAATAGCCACGTCTAGTGATTCCAAATTTACGCCAAAGTTGTCTTAATACATTTGCCAATGATGAATTGACAAGCCGTAATCTTACGTCTAGGCAAAATGCGACTGCCGCGCCAAGTCGGTAATAACTAACTTGAGTATCTGCGCTGGAGGGCGTCGCTTTATAGAGTTTGACCCATGCTTCTCTAGAGCTATCTGAGAGACTCTGAAATTGTCTGCCTTGATTAGCAAACAAAGGATACAACTCATCTGAAAGATCTTTAAGTAGTGATTTTCTATCGCTTAAGCCTGCAAGAAGAGGCAATGTCAGGTCATAGTAACTAGTAATTCCTTCAGCGAACCAAAGACCCTCACTAATGACAGCTTGAGAATAATCATATGGCCAATATTCACGAGGCCGTAACCGACGAACATTCCACTGATGTAGGTATTCATGGCCTACAAGTTGCAGGAACTTTCTATAGCCTTCATCGTCACCAATCGAATTCCACGAATACTGTAGAACGGCTCCAAAATCATGCTCGAGACCTCCGTAACCTTTCTCCAGCATCTGAATCACTAACTGGTAACGATTTGCAGCAGGTGGTGATTCGTTCATCAGGCTGCAAGTTGCACGACATACCGAACTAATGTCTGCCAATAGATTTACAGGCCAGCCCCCAGGTGGTTCGCCTATACAGACAAGCTGATGTGTGTTTTTATTGACAGCGAATTCTTGCGATGCAAATCGACCTGCGTGGACCGGAGCATCGACTAAATGATCAAAATCCTCTGCCCAGTATCGATCACTTCCCTCTAGTGGAAGGTGAACGTTCCAATCGACTGGCAATGAAAATGTGAGCCAATGAGGCATCCAGCGATATCCATCAACCTCCATCACGGCCGCGGCAAGACAAAGCGATGCGAAGTCGGGATCTAGATAGCAGGTACGAACTGTGAGTTGTCGAGCTTCAATGCAATAGCTGAGTGTCAGTCTCTCCAGAGAGTCAAGATCTATCTGCCAGCTACTCGCACTAACTCGCTTGAAGGCAATCGATTGATTCGTTTGCTGCAGATTCAGGCTATGAAGATATTGAGCATGATCTCGAACGGTGTACGAACCAGGGGTCCATATAGGAAGAGCCCAGCGTTGACAACGCATTGTTGGTGTCCAGGTCATGGACACCTTGATGGTCTGGCTAGACGGATCTGTTAAATCGAGTTTGACCTCGACGGCGTTGCTCTGATCAGCCAAAACTTAGTGAACTCGCAGCGTAGTGATGCAGACACTGAGTTCTGGTCTGATGAAACAGGACAACGTTCTTCAATACGGTCGGCAGAATGGAGAGATAGTACAAAGAACTGATGTCTATCTCTACTAACAGTAGCCAACCCGAATCAGTTGATCAAAACAATCTGCCATCACTGATATGGCCAGATCCATCCCCTCTGCCAAGGTTTAGCCATCCATTACATCTGGGAGTTATGGCTTCAGGGAATGGAAGTAATTTTGAAGTGCTTGTGAAAGCAACCGAACGAAAGCAACTTGATGCTTCAATCGACGTCTTAGTGGTCAACAATCCTGATTGTGAAGCACGGCGTCGAGCAGAAAGACTAGGTATACCTTGTGTTGTTCATGATCACCGCAAGTTCTCAAGTCGTGAACAACTTGATCAAGCCTTGGTGAGCACATTCAAGAAAATGTCCGTAGAAGGCATTGTCATGGCGGGTTGGATGAGAATTGTGACGCCAATCTTGGTGGAGGCTTTCACCGACCGACTTTTGAATATTCATCCGTCTCTACTTCCGAGTTTTACCGGTTTGGATGCTGTCGGACAGGCATTAAAAGCAGGAGTGTCGATAACTGGCTGTTCCGTCCATAGGGTTACGGCTGAAGTGGATGCAGGTCCTGTAATTGCCCAGGCCGCAGTTCCCATTCTTTGTTCTGACGATCATCAACGTCTCAGTCAAAGAATCCAATCACAGGAGCACAAGCTCTTGCCTCTAGCTGTCGCTATCGCTGGCCAGAGTTGGCGGAGCCAAGTGAACTCAGGGGTAGAAGGGTAACAGTGACAAACCTGTTTCCGGAGGCAGTCCAGCCATCAAGTTGAGGCACTGAACACCTTGCCCTGCTTGACCTTTAACCAGATTATCAACTGCACTCATCAACACGAGTCTGCTTGTGCGGTTGTCGACCTGAACAGAAAGAAGTGCTTTGTTGGTGTGCTTCACCCACTTGGTTGCTGGATAGGTGCCAACAGGGAGGACACCGATACATGGGTGATGCCGGTAAACAGCCTTTAGAACCGTGTTGCAATCTTCTGCAGTCAACCCTGGATCTCGAAGCCGGGCATAGACCGTTGAGAGCAGACCGCGCACCATGGGAACCAGGTGTGGAGTGAACTGCAACTGGATTGAATGTCCAGCAACTTCACTGGCAAGTTGTTCAATTTCCGATGTATGCCGATGGCCAACCACTCCATAGGGCGCGATCGATTCTGAAGCCTCGGCCAATAAAAGATGTTCTTTGGCAGCTCGTCCTCCCCCTGAAGTTCCGGTTTTGGCATCAATGATTAGGCCATCATTTTCTATCAATCCTTGTTTCAAGAAAGGAAGCAAGGGCAGGAGGCTTGCCGTTGGGAAACATCCTGGTGCCGCAACAAGCTTCGCCGATGCAATGGCGGGAGCATGCCATTCGGGCAATCCATAAACAGCCTGTTGGCAAAGTTCAGCGTCGTTACGCGCAAGGGACTGTGCTTCCTGGACATAAACCTGACTCCATTGATCCAATGAGCGGTATCGATAGTCAGCGGAGAGATCGACAACTCTCACCTCTCGTTCCAGTAGCTGGGGGACGAGTTGACTCGCCAGACCATTGGGAAGACTGAGGACAGCAAAGTCCGCCCTCTCTGCGATTTTGTCCGCTGATGGCGTCTCAACAACTGGATCATCTGGGAGAGGAAGGAATGGGCACAACTCACTCCATCGCTTACCAGCACTGCGTTCCCCACCGAGAAATGTCGCCTCAAGTTGTGGATGTGCCGCTAATAACTTGAGAGTTTGAAGGCCACCGTATCCAGAGGCGCCGATCACAGCGACACGGTTGCCACGAGCCTGAGAAATCCCAGAAGTTGATGAGCTATTGGTTCTTTCCATGGCCATCACGCAACCTCGAAAGATCGTACTGGTGTCGATAATGTCCTCTGCAAGTTAATCACCTGAGAAACTGAGGAGTCCTTCCCCCCTTACTGAGATCAAAGACTTCTGTTTTGATCCAATTGCTGATGCGCTTGCCGCGATTCGCAATGGTGAATGCGTTGTGGTCGTTGATGATGAGCGCCGCGAGAACGAAGGCGATCTGATTTGTGCGGCTCAATTCGCCACACCTCAACAGATTAATTTCATGGCCAGAGAAGCCAGAGGCTTGATTTGCCTTGCCATGGAGGGCAACCGTCTCGACCAACTCGATCTGCCGTTAATGGTTGATCAAAACACCGATGCCAACCAAACCGCCTTCACGGTCAGCATTGACGCTGGACCCGAGAATGGTGTCTCGACAGGAATTTCTGCAGAGGATCGAGCTCGAACCATCCAAGTCGCCCTTCGGCCAGATAGTCGGCCAACGGATCTGCGTCGGCCAGGTCACATATTTCCACTGAGAGCTCGTCAGGGTGGTGTTCTCAAGAGAGCTGGTCACACTGAGGCAGCAGTCGACTTGTCTCAGCTATCTGGACTTGTGCCAGCCGGCGTGATCTGTGAAATCCAGAACGCAGATGGCTCAATGGCACGCCTTCCTGAATTGCATACCTATGCAAAGCAATGGGGCCTGAAGTTAATCAGTATCGCTGATCTGATTCGTTTCCGACTGGAAAACGAACGCTTCGTCTACCGCCAAGCCACAGCAAATTTACCAAGCTTGTTTGGTGGTTTTCAGGCCATCGGTTATCTCAATAGCCTTGATGGATCTGAGCATGTTGCCGTCGTTAAAGGAGATCCCAAGTCACTTAAAGAACCAGTACTGGTTCGCATGCATTCAGAATGCCTAACTGGAGATGCTTTTGGATCACTACGTTGCGATTGTCGGCCACAACTAGAGGCCGCATTGGCACAAATCGAGCAGGAAGGTGAAGGGGTTGTTGTTTATCTGCGTCAGGAAGGTCGTGGCATTGGTCTGATTAATAAGTTAAAGGCCTATAGCCTTCAAGATGGTGGACTTGATACTGTTCAGGCAAATGAAAGTCTTGGTTTCCCTGCAGATCTTCGTAACTACGGAGTAGGCGCTCAAATCCTTACCGATCTTGGCATCAATAGACTGCGTTTGTTAACTAATAACCCACGTAAAATCGCTGGCCTTGGCGGTTATGGATTAAAGGTTGAAGCAAGAGTGCCACTTGTTATTAGACCTGGAGATCATAATGCTTCTTACCTTGCCGTAAAGCGTGAAAAGCTTGGTCATTTAATTGATACTTCTGATAAGTCTGAAACCCAAAATGACCAACCAGTTAATGATCAAACACCCTTTGTTGCAGTTGCATGGGATGGAGATGTCAATGGCGAAGAGCTATCAGCTTTAAGAGAACAGGCTGAACAATGGGCCTCTAGTCATCACTTGTCTTTAACTACTGAGCATTCCCCGCGCTTGCTGGCATTATGGGAGCGTCCACTTTTTGTATGGCGTGTTACTCCCAGAGAGAACACATCTGCCGCACAGCAATCTCCAATTGATAAAGCTTCATTGGAGTCTTTACTTCGAGAGCTTGCACAATGGTCAGGGACCCTACGCGTTGGTTTGCTCTGTACTGAGAACATCAACCAAGCACTCCATCCTTCTCAGGATCTTGAGCGTGTTGAATGTGCAATGCCCAACTTAATCAATGTAGATTCAGAACCATTAAAGGGTTGGGGAAGCAAAAGCATTCCAACCCTTGTTCTTTGGTCATCAAGTCTTTAAAGACTTAATAGATCTATTGAACCGTAACCTTATTGATCTTTGATCCATTCTTAAGCGCCAGGACAACATCCATATTGGCTGTATGACCAAAAACCGTATGAACCCCGTCAAGATGTGGTTGGGCTTCATGAACGATAAAAAACTGGCTGCCTCCAGTGTTCTTGCCTGCATGGGCCATAGAAAGAGATCCAGGTTGGTGCTTGCGACTGTTGATCTCACAGTCGATCATGTAACCCGGTCCACTGGTTCCAGGCATACCCTTTGCTCCCTCACGTGAGTTGGGGCAACCACCCTGTGCCATAAAGCCATCAATTACACGATGGAAAGAAAGCCCGTCATAGAAACCATCGTTTGCGAGCTTGACGAAATTCGCCACAGTATTTGGAGCATCGGCATCAAACAGCTCCAGCTCGATCAGGCCTGCATCGGTATCCATCAAGGCCTTGGTCACAATCTTTTCTGCAAAAAGCGATTTTAAGCAGACTTTCTGGAGAAAGGGGGACTTATCTGCACTTCAACCTTTTGAGAGGCTGCAGCCGAGGCTATTTAAAGCCAATCGCAGCTGATTATCGTGATCAGAGAGAAGCTTCCTGGCTGCATCAACGTCAATTCCAGCAGAAACCATCAACAGGGACAATTTGACTGAACCTTTACTCAATCGGAGTAAGTCCATCCCCTGTTCTCGATCAATACCAGCAAGATCACCGAGAATTCGTAATGCACGATCGACAAGTTTACTGTTGCTAGCAGACACATCAATCATCTGATTGCCAAAGACTTTTCCAAGTCGAACCATCACTCCTGTGGAAATAATGTTTAACGCCATCTTTGTTGCTGTTCCAGCTTTTAAGCGGGTTGAACCTGTCAGCAATTCCGGGCCAGTTATGAGGCGAATATTGATGCTGCATGGCAATGGAGCTTGATCTTCTGGTACACATGCCATCGCAATCGTTAAAGCATTGATGCTTTGGGCATAGGCAAGACCGCCTTTCACGTAGGGAGTGGTTCCACCAGCTGCAATACCAATGAGACAATCATCCGAGCCGAACCCACGGCTTGCCAAATCATCCCTGCCAGCAACTTCAAGATCTTCTAGGCCTTCAGAACTTTTCAGCAATGCTGGCTCACCTCCAGCAAGAACTCCCTGGACAAGATCAGGTTGCGTGCAAAAGGTTGGCGGACACTCTGCAGCATCAAGAACGCCTAGACGCCCTGAGGTACCGGCTCCTAAGTAATAAAGACTGCCTCCAGCTTGTAGACGCTCGGTAATGGAATCGATTGCAGCAACAAGGGCAGGAATTGCTGCACGAACAGCACGTTGAGGTTGTAGGTCTTCTTCGCTGAAAAGGTTGACTAAAGCCTCTGTACTCAACAGATCAAGGTTTTGGCTGTTTGGGTTCGTTTGTTCGGTTAAAAGATATCCTCGATCATCTGATGGTTCGAGCGTAAAGCTTGTATTGCCAAGGCGATCCATGCTTAAAACAGACCTTCAAGCCGCTGACGCATCGCCTCAACTTGGGCAGCATCTGATTCTTGTTCAACATGTCCTTCGCCCTGGTCTTGATCAGAAGCATCGAGTTCTTCATCCTGCCAATGCGTCACATCACGACTGGCCTCAGGAGGAGCTAGCAGAAGGCGATCTTCATTTGTTTTGGGCATAAAACCTGCTTCAACAAAACGGGCCTCATAGCCAGCTTGAGCACAGAAATCCTCAATCTCAAGCCGGTCGAGCACTTCAACTGTTGGCGTCGGAAAATCCTGAGCTTCAAGAAGACCGGCATACCGCTCAGCATCATCGGAGTTCTCGAACAAGAGAACCACTGTCTTTCCCTGCAGCTCAAGGGAATGGATTCCCTCGCTGTCCTGACCGGAGTCATAAAGAAGCACGTGCACACGCATGACAATCAGGCCAAGCCGAAGGAGTCTCTCATCTCTTGAACAGTGATCATCTCAAAAATCATCCTCATTTAGGGCTAACTCCTGAAGGCGTCGATAGAGAGCACACTCAGCCTCATCAAGCTCAGCAGGAATAACAACAACAATTTCCACCAACTGGTCGCCTCTACGTCCATCAAGCTCCAGGCCTCTTCCTCGCAGTCGAAGCAGCCTGCCACTGGAGGAACCAGGTGGAACTTGAAGCGTCACGGGTCCGGAAAGGGTTGGAACATTCACGGCACAACCCAACGCGGCATCCGGTGGGAACAACTCCAAACGATGGAGTACGCGCAAGCCATCAACCCTCAGTCCATCTTCGGTTTGTACGCGGAGTTGTAAGAAGTGATCGTATCCACCTCGAGCAACTCCTGCTAGCCGCAACCTCCAGCCATCTCCTGCAAGAGAGGGGGTTTCGACTTCGACGAGGGTTCCATCTCCAAGTTCAAGCTCAACAGATGTGCCATGAAGAGCTTGTTCAGGGGTTAATTCAACAAGAGTCTCAAGATTCTCTGAAGCTTGTACGGGAGGCGGTGGCGGTGGTGGTGACGTCGCCGGCCAATCTCCTTGCTCTGAGAAGCCGGAGGGGGGAACGTCAACAGACTCTTGTTCTGTTTGCTCCAACCCAAGCACAACGCTCAGGTACTCCTCGAAGCTTGGAAATCCTTGAGCAAAAGGATCTGTTGTTTCTCTTCGAGGTTCAGATTGCTCCTCCCAGGCCGCTCGCTTGCGTGGGTCACTGAGGACGGCATAGGCCTCATTGACCAATTTGAAACGTTCTTCAGCATGGCCATCATTGGCATTGAGATCTGGATGCCAACGTCTCGCCTCACGACGAAACGCGCGTTTGAGCTGAACCTGATCACTGCCTGGGGGAAGCCCCAGAAGCGACCAATAGTCGGGGTTAGCGGTAGAAGTCATCGTCCCAACTATTCATATCCCTCCGCCTCATATTTGGGCGACTGTCAGAAAGCCTTGATGGACTTTCCCAGGGGTCATCGTCCCAATCTTCGTCAGAGAACAGCTCGTCTTTTAGTGATCCAAGAGTGTTGCGAATTCCCTGAAGAGGGCTTGCATCTGTTCGGCGTTCAGAACTAAGACGCCGATTAAGCCCAAACAAGGCCTCCTGAAGTGATGCCACGCCAAGTTCAAGTTCCTGTAGATCATTTTGCTCAAGCAGATCCTGGACATCTCTCATGGCCATCTCCACCGCTCGTTGTTGACGTTCGGCGCCATAGGGACCAAGTTCCAATGCCGCATCACGGAGTCGTCGTTCGGCTTGGGCAACGAGAGTCAGCGCACTATTGCGACGGTCAATCGAGGCTCGACGGCGTCGATCTTCGTCTGCTTTAGCTTCAGCTTCAGCCAGTAAGGCTTTGATTTCCTCTTCATTGAGGTTGGAGCCCCCTTGAATATTGACTGATTGCTTTCGACCTGTTGTGCGATCAGTGGCACTGACTTGCAGAAGACCGTTCGCATCAATATCAAAGGCAACCTGAACTTGTGGAACACCACGTGGTGCTGGTGGAATTCCCGAAAGTCGAAAGCGGCCTAATGATTTGTTATCAGCTGCCAACTGACGTTCTCCCTGCCAAACGTGGATATCAACGGAAGCTTGGTTGGCTTGTGATGTGCTGAAAACATCCGATTGCCTTACAGGGATGGGGCTATTGCGTGGAATCAATACCTTCATCAGTCCGCCAACAGTTTCAAGACCAAGTGACAGTGGCGTGACGTCATTGAGCATCAGGTCACGGAGTTCGCCAGTGAGGATGCCTGCCTGAATCGCTGCGCCAACAGCAACGACTTCATCAGGATTCACCGACTGGCAAGGATCTCTAGGGATCAAGGTTCGCAATAGTTGCTGAACCATTGGCATCCGGGTGCTGCCGCCTACAAGCACAACATCATCAACATCTTCAGCTGACCAACCTGAATCACGAAGCGCTGATTGCACAGGAGTCATCAAGCGATCGAGAAGATCAGGGCATAGCCCTTCAAAAGTTGAGCGATCAAGAGTGGTTTCTATGTGCAGCGGTCCGTCAGGCCCAGTAGCAATGAATGGCAGGGATAACGGCGTGCTTTGAACACCGGAGAGCTCTTGCTTGGCCTTCTCGGCCGCTTCAGTCAAACGTTGGAGAGCCTGACGGTCCCGGCGGAGATCTATTGAGTTCTCTCGTTTAAAGGCTTCAGCAAGCCAATCAACAATCCGCTGGTCGAAATCATTGCCACCTAATTGGGTGTCACCACTTGTGGCCTTTACATCAAACACGCCATTGGCGATTCTCATCAAGGAGACGTCAAAGGTGCCACCACCTAAATCAAAAACCAGAACACGACGGGCAGATGTTCTGTCAAAGCCATAGGCCAATGCTGCAGCAGTTGGCTCGTTGAGAATTCGCTCCACGTTGATACCCGCAAGCCGGCCGGCATCACGGGTGGCTTGCCGTTGAGAATCGTTGAAATAGGCCGGAACCGTTACAACGGCCGCATCAACAGGCTCGCCCAGATAAGTCGCCGCATCATCGACCAGTTTCCGGATGATGCTGGCGACAAGTTCTTCTGGGGCATATTCGCGTTCGGTAACAGGGCAAGGAATGCGAACGTTCCCCTCAGCATTGGCTCGAACGGTGTAAGGGACAGCCAAGCTGCTGTCTTCCAACTCATCCCAAACACGGCCAACAAAGCGTTTGAGATTTGCGAAGGTGTTCCTTGGATTGAGCACCAGTTGCCGCCGTGCCAGCTGACCAACTAAAAGCTCAGAATCCTTGGTGTAACCAACAACAGAAGGCGTTGTACGACTGCCTTCTGCGTTAGCGACCACTAATGGGCGGCCGGCCTCTAGCACCGCCACCACAGCGTTGGTCGTGCCCAGATCAATACCGACGATCCGCCCCATGGTCACGTCAACTGAATCCCCAAGCTAACGACCACAACACCAATCATCCAATCGATTCCCTTCTCGGTTATCAGCTTCTGATAAACCTCATTGATGAGAACCGGCCCCGTTCGCGATTAGGTTTCTGAAGTCTGATTGGCTGATGAATGACGTTTGGTGATCCTGAGGATCTCTACGTGCTCCGGCGACGAACCATTGCCGAGAAGTTCGTAGACATCAGCTTCAGGAATATCGCTATCGCCATGGCTTCAATGGTGTCCCTGATACTTGTTGCGATCCTGATCGTGGTGTTTTGGGGTTCACTTCAGTCAATTGCTGAGTTTGGATGGAAATTTCTAATTACCTCTAGCTGGAATCCAGTCGATAATGAGTACGGAGCCTTCACGGCTATCTATGGGACAATAATAACTTCATTATTATCGTTATTAATTGCAATTCCACTAGGCGTTGGAACGGCAATATTCATCACTGAGAATATTATCCCAAAATGGATGAGAGATACCATAGGCATCATGGTTGAACTTCTTGCGGCTATTCCTTCTGTTGTTCTTGGCTTATGGGCGATCTTCGTATTAGAACCATTTTTAAGACCCATACTTGAGTTCTTACATACACACTTAGGATGGATACCTCTATTCAGCACAGAGCCTATGGGACCAGGCATAGCACCAGCAATATTAATCCTTGTGGTAATGATCCTGCCAATTATTACTGCTATCTCAAGAGACTCTCTCAATCAAGTCCCTGTCAATCTTCGCCAAGCAGCTTACGGAGTTGGCGCGACACGATGGGGCACGATTTTGAATGTTATTTTACCTGCCGCGATCTCTGGAATCGCAGGCGGAGTTCTCCTGGCATTAGGAAGAGCAATGGGAGAAACAATGGCTGTGACGATGATTATCGGCAACTCAAATAATTTCAGCTGGTCTCTTCTTGCTCCTGGAAATACAATTTCGGCCATGCTTGCCAATCAATTCGGCGAGGCCGATAGTGGACAAATGTCGTCTCTAATGTATGCAGCTTTCGTATTGATGATACTTTCACTTCTGGTCAATATCTGTGCGCAGTGGATAGTAAAACGATTGAGTCTTAAATACTAAAATGAATATATCACCTTCCGACCAAGCCAGAGCATTCGCTGACGACCTCAGCTACAGGCCTGCTCTTGCAAGAAATATTCTTAACAAGATACTATCTTTTGTTGCCGCAATTTTTGCAATATTCGCGATACTTCCATTGGTCCTGGTTCTCGTTTATGTATCAATCAAAGGGGCCTCGAAAATAAGTCTTTCACTTTTTACAGAGCTTTCTCCTCCGCCGGGCTTGGAAGGAGGAGGCATTGCCAATGCGATCGTCGGCACCTTTATCGTCACCGTAATCGCAACACTGATCGCCATTCCAATCGGGGTTGGAGGTGGAATATTCTTGGCTGAATATTCCAAAGAAGGCGCATTTACAAATTTCATACGTTTCGGCACCAATGTTTTATCAGGTGTCCCTTCAATTATCGCCGGAATATTTGTTTACAGCATCATCGTATCAACCAAGATCTTTTTTGGTCACTCATTTAGCGCTCTTGCTGGAGGGATAGCTCTTTCAATTTTGATGCTACCAACAGTAATCAAAACAACAGACGAAGGCCTTAAGCTGGTCTCTGATGATTTACGCAGAGGAGCCTTAGGTGTAGGTGCATCAAAATTCATAACCATTACAAGAATAACCCTGCCATCAGCATTCACTCCTATTGCCACTGGAGTTGTTCTTGCGATTGCCCGAGCAGCTGGAGAGACGGCTCCTCTGATCTTCACAGCCTTCTTCTCTTATTTTATGTCCGACGGACCAAACTCAATATTCAATCCAATTGCAACTCTATCTGTCCTAATATACGAATTTGCGACAAGTCCAGATCAGAATCAAATAGAACTTGCCTGGGCTGCATCACTAATTATAGTAATTATGATCCTGGCACTAAATCTATTTGCACGCTGGATCGGGAGATTCGCATCCAAATGAACAAGGCACATACGATGCGGCATTCATTAAATCCCAGCACAAACTCACCGGCGTCCTTCTGCTCAAACTCAGAGCCATGACAGCTTCTCAAATCAGCAGCCAAGAGCAGGTCTCAACAGATACCTGCATTTCAATCCAAAACGTCACAATCAGCTATGGAGCCTATGTAGCT
>CATBLW010000276.1 GCA_949486985.1 Prochlorococcus marinus str. MIT 9215 | reverse complement strand
TCGAAAGCCTGAGTTGTTGTGAGCCCTTCCCGTTACGACAGACAGCCACCCCGACGCGACTACGGCGACGAACGCCGGCGGCCAAACCCCAGCGGCCGCGACCCAAGGGAGCGTTACGAGAGCGAAAACTTTGGTCGCGAAAACTATGGTCGCGAAGATTCAGGCCGCCGTGATTCAGGGCGCGAAGGCTCAGGGCGATCAGGTTCAGGGCGTTCAGGACCGCCTTCACCACCTGGGAATGGTCCATTTCGTATGAACACCGGCACCATGGCGGTTCTCGCCGGCGTGCTTGTGGTTGGCATTGGCATCGGCAGTGCTGTGACCAGCACCACCCAAGGGGATCAAGGCAACATCGCCAGCAGTCAACAGCTGGACATGGCCGTACCTGATCCTGAGTTCTGCAGACAGTGGGGTGCCAGCGCCTTTGTGATGGACATTGAGATGTATACGACGCTCAATCCATCCAGCAGTTTCGTGACTCAGCCCAGCCTCCAACCTGGATGTGTGATCCGTCGAGAGAACTGGACAGTGCTGCAAAAGCAAGGCGCCATCACAAATAACCAAGTGCGAGATTGCAAGCAACGCATGAACACCTTCGCTTACATCGGCTCAATCCGTGACAAGCCAATCGTGCGCTGCGTTTACCAGACAGACATCACCCAGAACAAATTCATCACAAGAGGCGTCGCTGATGATTCAGTCGGCATCACCCCGGAAGCTGATCAATTCTGAATGGAAATTCTCCATGAAAATCAGATGGGAATCAGGTCGCTTCTTACTCCCGCTGTACTGATCCCTCTGCATTAACAGTCCTGGGCTGACGTAGAGGGCTTTCAGAACTTGCAAAGACGGGCAGAACATCACGCCTGAAAGCCTCAGCTGCACGGGAGCAATAGCGGGCAGGGTGGCTGATCAAGTTGAGTTGGCGCCTTACCTCTAGGTCGGCCACCACGGGCTTATGCAGGGTGCCAGCGGTCAATTCACGCTCAATCGATACCACCGGCAAGAAAGCAGCTCCAAGACCCGAGTGAACAGCATTCTTAATGGCTTCAAGGGAATTGAGTTCCATCTCAATGCGCAAACGCTGCACGTCTACTCCTGAGCGCGCCAGTAGCTGGTCAACCATCTTGCGCGTGGTGGATTGCGCATCAAGACTCACAAAGCCCAAGCGGTAGAGATCCTCCTTATTCAGTTCCACAAGCCTTGCCAAAGGGTGCTTCACCGGCAAGACAAGAGCCAGTTCATCGCTGGCATAGGGAACAACCTGAAGCAGTTCGCTGAGCTCTGATGGCAACTCACCACCAATAATCGCCAGATCGATCTGGCCATTGGCAACGCTCCAACCGGTGCGTCGGGTGCTGTGCACCTGCAACTGCACAGCCACATCAGGGAACTTCTGCCGAAAAAGCCCGATCATCCTCGGCATCAGATAGGTGCCAGTGGTCTGACTCGCACCCACGACCAAAGAGCCACCTTTGAGATTATGCAGATCATCAATGGCTCGACAGGCTTCCTGGCACTGCGTGAGGATGCGCTCGCAGTAATTCAAAAGCAATTGGCCAGCTTCAGTGAGCTGGGCCTTACGACCACCACGATCAAAGAGAGCAACCTCCAATTGCTTCTCAAGGTTCTGAATTTGCAGACTCACCGCTGGCTGCGTCACAAAGAGGCTGTCTGCAGCTTTCTTGAAGCTGCCCTCATTGACGATGGCCCTCAAGATACGTAGCTGATCGAGAGTGAAGGGCAGATCGGCCATAGGGGCCTGTTAACCCAGTAACGACAATCTAAAAACTGTAAACCTGCCCGGCTGAAGGGGAGAATTAATCTCCGTTCTGAATCGCGAGTGGATCAGCTGGCCCCTGATGGTCTCCACCACAGCAGCCTTGTGATGCTGGGCTTGCTGATGCTTTTCGCGATTATCCACAGCGGCGGGGCAGCCGTTAGACGCCAAGCAGAAGCAAGAATTGGGGCGAGGGCCTGGCGCTTGATCTTTGCCGCCGCAAGCATTCCGAGCGCGGTGATCGTGATCGGCTACTTCCTTGCCCATCGCTACGACGGGATTCGTCTCTGGAATCTGCAAGGTGTCCCCGGGATGGTTCCCCTGGTTTGGATCCTTACAGCCATCAGCTTCCTATTTCTTTATCCAGCCACATACAACCTGCTGGAGATCCCCGCTTTGGTGAAGCCAGAGATGCGGCTCTATGCCAGCGGAATTATCCGCATCAGTCGACATCCCCAAGCCATCGGTCAGATCTTGTGGTGCTTTAGCCATCAACTTTGGATTGGCAGCAGCTTCACCTTGATCACTTGTATCGGCCTGATTGGCCATCACATGTTTGCCGTCTGGCATGGCGACAGAAGGCTGCAGGCTCAGTTCGGCAAGAGCTTTGAAGAGCTGCAAAAGAACACCTCCGTGCTTCCCTTCGTCGCCGTGTTGGATGGCAGACAACCAATCATTTGGCAAGAACTGCTGAGGCCAGCGCAACTGGGCATTGCCATTGCTATCGGGGTTTTCTGGTGGGCTCATCGCTTTATTTCCCTGGCCAGTGGAGCCTTCCTTTATTCCAAGCTTCAGCTTCTATTGAGCTGAACTGCGTACACTCCGTTGAGCCTGCCTCGCATGGATGCCCTCGGCCGCTGACCTCGCCTGGTTAATCCCGGTGCTTCCCTTGTTCGGTGCTGTGGCTACGGGCCTGGCATTGATCAGTTTCAACAGCACAATCAACCGCCTACGCAAGCCGGTTGCTGTGTTTCTACTCACTTGCGTTGGTGCTGCAGCCGTTCTGAGCTATGCCGTTCTGGCAGAACAGCTTGCCGGTGCTCCAGTGGTTGAGCATCTCTTCATCTGGGCTAGTGCCGGCGATTTCAGCTTGCCGATGGGCTATGTGGTGGATCCACTAGGGGCGGTCATGCTGGCCCTCGTCACCACCATCGCTCTGCTGGTGATGGTCTACTCCCATGGCTACATGGCCCACGACAAAGGCTATGTGCGCTTTTTCACCTATCTCGCCCTGTTCAGCAGCTCGATGCTGGGGCTGATCATCAGCCCCAATCTCCTGGAGATTTATGTCTTCTGGGAGTTGGTTGGCATGTGTTCTTACCTGCTGGTTGGGTTCTGGTACGACCGAGAAGGCGCTGCCCATGCCGCCCAGAAAGCCTTTGTGGTTAACCGTGTTGGCGATTTCGGCCTCCTGCTAGGCATTCTCGGCCTCTTCTGGGCGACAGGAAGTTTTGATTTCCAAGGCATCGCTGATGGCCTTGCAGCAGCAATCAGTACTGGCAGCGTGCCTGGCTGGGCCGCCCTATTGCTCTGCCTTTTGGTGTTCATGGGGCCGATGGCCAAATCAGCACAATTTCCACTTCACGTCTGGTTACCAGACGCCATGGAAGGGCCCACACCTATTTCAGCTCTGATCCATGCCGCCACCATGGTGGCGGCCGGTGTCTTCCTCGTCGCTCGCTTGGAGCCGCTCTACAGCCAATTCCCCATCGTGGGACTGGTGATTGCGGTGGTTGGCACAATCACCTGCTTTCTGGGAGCGTCGATCGCGCTCACCCAAATGGACCTGAAAAAGGGCCTGGCTTACAGCACGGTGTCGCAGCTGGGCTACATGATGCTGGCCATGGGTTGCGGCGCTCCTGTCGCCGGCATGTTCCACCTGGTGACTCACGCCTTCTTTAAGGCGATGCTGTTCCTCTGCTCAGGTTCTGTGATCCACGCCATGGAAGACGTGGTTGGTCATGAACCGATCCTGGCCCAAGACATGCGGCTGATGGGTGGTCTGCGCAAAAAGATGCCGATCACATCGATCACCTTCCTGATTGGCTGTATTGCGATCAGTGGCATCCCTCCACTGGCTGGTTTCTGGAGTAAGGACGAAATTCTCGGGCAAGCCTTCATCTCCTTCCCACTGCTTTGGTTTGTCGGCTTCCTGACAGCAGGCATGACAGCGTTTTATATGTTCCGCCTCTACTTCCTCACCTTTGAAGGCGAATTCCGCGGCGAAGACAAAGCGATGCAAGCCGAGTTAATGGCGGCAGCCAACAAGGACACGGACGAGGAGCATCCTCACCATGCTGGTGTTCTGCATGAATCGCCATGGTCGATGACGATGCCGCTGGCGGTTCTAGCCGTGCCCTCCGTACTGATCGGCTTACTTGGCACCCCATGGAACAGTCGCTTCGCGGCGCTTCTTAACCCTGAAGAAGCGATGGAAATGGCCGAAAAATTTAGTTGGGGTGAGTTCCTGCCTCTGGCAGGAGCTTCTGTCGCCATTTCTGCCTCAGGGATCAGCGTGGCTGTCTTGGCCTATTACCTACACCGGATTGATCTCAGCCAACTCATCGCCGCACGCTTTCCCACGATCAATGCCTTTTTCGCCAACAAGTGGTATTTGGATGCGATCAATGAACGGCTCTTCGTTCGAGGTAGCCGCAAACTGGCAAGGGAAGTGCTGGAAGTGGACGCAAAAGTGGTGGATGGCGTGGTCAACCTCACAGGTCTGCTCACACTTGGCAGCGGCGAGGGCTTGAAGTATTTCGAGACTGGCCGTGCGCAGTTTTATGCCCTGATCGTTTTCGGTGGGGTGATTGCACTCGTGATGCTGTTTGGCGTTCTTGGCAACCCACTCGCTTAATTGACTGTCGTAGGCGACTTTCTCAAGTGAATCTCTTGAGTAATTCTCTGGATTGATTGTCTTGAGTGATCACACGTTCTGTGTGTCAACGCCTATCGAGGCCATGCCAGATCAGCCAGCATTTCTACACTCCCAAAAGTGGTGAGAAGGCTTGTTTGTGCTGGAGTTTGCCGTAAGTGCACCGTTTGACCCTGCTGCGCCTCTGCTCGCAGAACAGGTCAACGCCAACTTCCCCTGGCTAAGCCTCTCGATTTTTTTCCCAATTGTTGGCGCTCTTTTGGTGCCGTTCATCCCCGATCAGGGAGACGGCAAGCAGGTGCGCTGGTTTGCTCTTGGCATCGCCCTGGTGACCTTCCTGATCACCGTGGCGGCCTATTTGAATGGTTATGACCCCAGCGTCAGCGAGCTACAACTCTCCGAGCGGGTCAGCTGGCTGCCAGATATCGGCCTGACCTGGGCCGTTGGTGCAGACGGCCTCTCGATGCCGCTGATTCTGCTCACCAGTTTCATTACCGCCCTCGCTGTGCTGGCCGCCTGGCCAGTGACGTTCAAGCCAAAGCTGTTCTTTTTCCTGATCCTGGCCATGGACGGTGGCCAAATTGCGGTTTTTGCCGTTCAGGACATGCTCTTGTTCTTTCTGGCCTGGGAGCTTGAGCTGTTGCCGGTGTACCTCCTCCTGGCCATCTGGGGGGGCAAGAAACGTCAGTATGCGGCGACAAAATTCATCATTTACACCGCAGGCAGTTCCCTATTCATTCTGCTAGCGGCACTGGCGATGGGGTTCTTCGGTGGAGGCACCCCCAACTTCGAATACACAGTTCTTGCTCAGAAAGGCTTTGGGGCAGGCTTCCAATTGCTTTGTTATGCGGGACTTCTCATTGCCTTCGGTGTGAAGCTCCCGATCGTGCCTTTGCACACCTGGCTTCCAGATGCCCATGGCGAGGCCACAGCGCCGGTCCACATGCTGTTGGCGGGCATCCTCCTCAAGATGGGTGGCTATGCCCTGATGCGTTTCAACGCCGAGCTGCTGCCAGAGGCACATGCACAATTCGCTCCGCTGCTGATCGTGCTTGGCGTGGTCAACATCATCTATGCCGCTCTGACCTCCTTCGCCCAACGCAATCTCAAGCGGAAGATCGCCTATAGCTCGATCAGTCATATGGGCTTTGTGCTGATCGGGATCGGCAGCTTCAGCGCCCTAGGGACCAGCGGCGCAATGCTGCAGATGGTGAGCCATGGGCTGATCGGCGCCAGTCTCTTCTTTCTGGTTGGAGCCACCTATGACAGGACCCACACCCTGCAACTCGATGAAATGGGAGGAATCGGCCAGAAGATGCGAATCATGTTTGCTCTCTGGACCGTCTGTGCCCTCGCCTCTCTAGCGCTGCCAGGAATGAGTGGCTTCGTCTCTGAATTGATGATCTTCGCCGGTTTTGTCACCGATGAGGCCTTCACCTTGCCGTTCCGAATCGTGATTGCAGGACTTGCAGCCATCGGTGTGATCCTCACACCGGTCTACCTGCTCTCGATGCTGAGAGAGATCTTCTTTGGCAAAGAGAATGCCGAACTGGTTTCACACACCAAGCTTGTTGATGCTGAGCCCCGTGAGGTTTACATCATCAGCGCCCTATTGGTGCCCATCATTGGCATTGGGCTATACCCGCGCCTGATGACCGATACCTACAGCGCCTCGATTGACGCACTCGTCAAACGTGATGTTGCGGCAATGCAGAACCTCAGCAAACCCTCAGCCCCTCAAATCCGCAATACGAAACTGTCTCCAGCCCTGATCTTGGCTCCCAAATTGCCAATGCAACAGCTGCAAGGCAGTTAAACAGGGAGTAACAAACTTCGTCCTTTCGTGTCACTACGGTCACAGTCATGACCGTGGCCCGTAATTTTCAGATCACTACTGTTCTCAGCTTTCCACCATGCGTCAGGTCAATTTCAGTCTGATCTTTGTCTTCGGACTGGTCATGGTGTTCTTCACCCTGCAGAACACGGCCCCAACAACAGTTCACGTGTTCCCAGGCCTATCGAGAACACTGCCATTGGCAGCACTTCTCCTTGTGGTCGCTGGCATTGGAGCCTTTATCGCCTGGTTGTTCGCAGCCTGGAGCGGCATGTTGAAGAACGTGGAGACCCTTACGGAGGTGAGCACCGTAGAAGCCCAGAAAGTAAGGATTCAAGAACTAGAAAGTGATCTGAACCGCTACCGCTCAACCGTTGAGACCCAACTCGGACTGCTGCCATCAGCCAGCTCGGCCAATGAGCAAGACGAGGCTGACGAGGAAGAAAGCAATGTTGACCCTGATAACGAAAGCGACAACGACAGCCAGACGATCAATGTTGATGCAGAAAGCTAATCAACAGTTCAATTAATCCAATCAAACACTGGCATCCCTGCCAGAGGCTCGATAACTTGCAGAAAAAGAGACGTTCACCTTGCCGGATGACGGGCTAATCAGAGGAGCTGATTCCGGCGCCCGCCTTGCCATACGCCTCCTGCAGGACGCTGCTGTCAAAGGTGAACTGGATCCATGGGATGTGGATGTCATCGCTGTTGTGGATGGATTCCTCGATCAGCTCAGACAACGCATTGAGATCCCCCGCCAAATCGCCGACCAGGTGAATCGACTGGGAGGCAGCTATGAGAGGGATCTCGCCGACAGCAGCGAAGCCTTTCTGGCCGCTTCTGTTCTGGTTGGACTGAAGGCAGAGGTCTTAGAAGCGCAAACCTTTCCCCCAGAACCATTACTGGAAGAAGGTTTCGACGCCGAGCTGGCTGAACAAGGCTGGCTTGATGACAGTTTTGCTCTTCCCAAGCGCCCAGAGCGGCATCTGCGTCGGCGCCCTGTCGCCCCCCCACCGCTTAGACGTCCTGTCACGCTCGGGGAGTTAATTGAGCAGCTGGAATCCATTGCTGAACAGCTGGAGACCGACGAGTTGCAACAACGACGACGCCAACGCACTAAGCGCTATAGCGAGAGGGAAGCCATTGCCCAAGTCACCGCACTCGCTCACAGAGAAAAACTTCCAGAAACCACTGCAGCTCTAGGCGTTTTCCTCAACAACTGGGATCAGGCTTTGCATTGGGTCGATTTCGAAACCTTGGTTGGACATTGGCGACAAGCTGCTGCTGCCGACCTGGACACCGATCGAGTGGGCGTGTTCTGGGCCCTGCTATTTCTTTCCTCGCAAGGGAAGTTGGAACTGGAACAAAAAGACTTCCTTTACGCCCCCATTCGGCTCAAGCGTTTACTGGCGCCTGGAAGTGTGGCCCAACTACCGATCAAGAGTCTTGACGTGCCAGATGCCATGCCGGCCGATGCTGCGATGGTGGCCTGAATGGCCGTCTAAGGTTGCTAATCGACCTAAGGCTTAACAACGCCAATGAAGGCGATGATCCTGGCGGCCGGCAAAGGGAC
>CATBLW010000275.1 GCA_949486985.1 Prochlorococcus marinus str. MIT 9215 | reverse complement strand
GCCAGGAGGCGGGGGCATTACACCATCACCACCAGGAGGCGGGGGCATTCCACCATCACCACCAGGAGGCGGGGGCATGCCTGGATCCTCGCCTCCCCCCATGGCGCCATGATCAAAGCCAACCATTCCTCCAGCACCTGGCATGGGTGGCTGGCCTGGCATCGGAGGCAGAGGCTGCGTTCCTGGGGCGAACTGACTAGGAGGCATTCCACCGGGAGTGCCTGGGCTACCGCTACCGCCAGGTGGTGGTGGCATCGACGGCCCGCCAGTTCCGCCAGCTACTCCCTTCAATTCATCCTGGGAGAGCTCTTCTGAATCGTTGCTGGAATCGTCTTTGTCTGAATCCTTTTTTTTGTTTCCCTTGTTAAAAAGCATAAGCCTGTTTGTTTGACGGGATTATCCATCCATTCCTACTTAAAGATTGGCCAATCGTCAGTTGGAACGAGCATAAATACTCCCGATGGATGAAGGGGTTTGTCGCTTCAATGCAACTCTTCTTCGCAATCTCTGGCATACCTACGCACTCTCATGAACATGAAATAGTTCTGATGTGGGAATTGATGAGCAATTCAACTCACCGCTGACTCATAAACTTGATCCGATACGGGCCTCCTCCCTTGAGCGCTACCACCACCGACGCATCTGCACGTGAGCTCCATTCGGGTGGTGATCTATCCGGAACGGTTCGCGTGCCTGGTGACAAATCGATTTCCCATCGAGCCCTTCTGTTCGGTGCTATCGCTGAAGGGACGACAACGATCGAGGGACTGTTGCCTGCTGAAGACCCGATCAGTACTGCGGCATGTCTCCGGGCCATGGGCGTCACAATTAGCCCGATTCGATCTGGAGAGATTGTTCAGGTTGAGGGAGTCGGACTTGATGGACTCCAAGAACCCGATGAAGTTCTTGATTGTGGCAACTCCGGCACCACGATGCGTTTGATGCTCGGATTGCTAGCAGGACGTCAGGGGCGTCACTTTGTGCTCACGGGTGATGACTCGCTTCGTCGTCGGCCCATGAGTCGCGTTGGTCAGCCGCTGGCGATGATGGGTGCAGAGATTCATGGTCGTTCAAATGGCAACTTCGCTCCATTAGCAGTAAGAGGGCGAAAGCTTCGCGGTGCTGTGATTGGCACGCCTGTAGCCAGTGCTCAAGTGAAATCAGCAGTGGTGCTTGCTGCCTTGACGGCAGAGGGTTCGACGACTGTGATTGAACCGGCGCATTCTCGAGACCATACCGAGCGCATGTTGCGTGCATTTGGAGCCAATCTCGAGGTTGTTGGCGAGATGGGTCGGCACATCAGAGTTCAACCTGGTTCGACTTTGCAAGGCCAAGAGGTTGTTGTACCAGGTGATATCAGTTCCGCGGCTTTCTGGTTGGTTGCAGGCGCGCTTGTCCCTGGAGCTGATTTGATGGTTGAAAATGTTGGTCTCAATCCCTCAAGAACGGGCATTCTTGAAGTCTTGGAGCAAATGGGAGCGTCTATCGAGGTGCTCAATGAGCGGGATGTGGCAGGTGAGCCTGTCGGCGATCTTCGCGTCACCCATGGACCACTAAAGGCTTTTCATATCGATGAGTCGATTATCCCGCGTCTTGTTGATGAGGTTCCAATCTTGTCTGTAGCCGCTTGCTTTTGTGATGGTGAAAGCACGATCACGGGAGCGAGTGAATTGCGTGTTAAGGAAACCGACCGGTTGGCTGTGATGGCACGTCAACTCAAGGCCATGGGTGCTGAACTTGATGAACATGATGATGGGCTCACGATTCGTGGTGGGCAAACGCTGCGAGGTGCAGACCTTGATAGTGAAACCGACCATCGTGTTGCCATGAGCTTGGCTGTTGCCTCGCTCATGGCAGAAGGAAACTCCAGCCTTCGACGTAGCGAAGCGGCAGCTGTGTCTTACCCCAATTTCTGGGATGATCTTGAACGGCTACAGCGATGATCCCAGCGATGCCCCCAGTGATGCCCCTAGCGATAAGCAGGCTGCCTCGCTAGGAACGCTGACTGCATTGGCAACTGCTGATGGCAGTTTTAGCTTGCATAGCAGTCTCTTTGATGAGTCGTTTCATAGTTCAGCGGGAGCCTTAAACGAAGCCCAGGTCAAGTTCGTTATCCCTGCCCAACTCGAGCGGTTTGACAAGGCCCATCAACTGGGGAAGACATCACTCAACGTGCTTGATGTTTGCGTTGGGCTTGGCTACAACAGCGCCGCTTTGCTGGAAGCTCTTCAGGGGATCTCAATCAGCTTGCAATGGTGGGGCCTAGAAATTGATCCCAGACCCTTGGCGTTGGCCTTGCAGCAGCCAAGTTTTCAGAACTACTGGTCTCCCCAGGTATTGGAACTTCTATGGAAGATTCATGATTGCCATGGCTGGCGGACGGACTCCAGCCAGGGATCCATGCTCTGGGGTGATGCTCGTCAACAGCTTGCTTCGCTGCCAAAGGACTTAAGTTTTGATTTGATCCTTTTGGATGCCTTCTCTCCCAGTCGCTGTCCTCAGCTATGGAGTGAAGAGTTCCTCAATTCTCTCGCCAGCAGGTTGGCACCGGGAGGTCGCTTGCTTACCTATTGCCGGGCTGCGGCGATCAGAGCAAGCCTTCGTCGGGCTGGCCTGCAGTTGAGATCGTTGTTGGCTGCCCCTGAGGAACGCCATGGCTGGAGTTCCGGCACGCTGGCCTTCCAGGCTGATCCAGATACCTTCATCGCTTCAACAGGGCCAGGTTGGCAGTCGCTGAGTGCGATGGAGGAGGAGCATTTACTGACTCGTGCGGCTGTTCCTTATCGAGATCCCACGGGCAAAAACAACGCTGAGGAGATCATCAAACGCCGTCAACAGGAACAAATGAGCTGCACGATGGCAAGTACCAGTAGCTGGCATCGGCGCTGGAGGGGAGCGTCTTGTCGCGGATACCGGTAGATTCCGGCCGACTCGCAAGTCAAACCATGCTCGCCGTTGCCGTTTTGGCTGCAGGGAAGGGCACCCGCATGAAGAGCTCCCTGCCCAAAGTTCTTCAACCCTTGGCTGGCGCCACGCTTGTTGAGCGGGTGTTGGCTTGCTGCAATCGATTGCAGCCAGAGAAACGTCTGCTGATTGTTGGTCACCAGGCAGACAAGGTTGAGCAGCAGCTGAGCCATTTAGAGGGGTTGGAATTTGTCTTGCAACAACCCCAAAACGGCACGGGCCACGCCGTGCAGCAATTGCTTCCTGCCTTAGAGGGCTTCGATGGTGAACTTTTGGTTCTCAATGGTGATGTGCCCTTATTGAGACCAGCAACGATTGAGCAACTGTTAAACACACATCGCTCTACCGGTGCTGATGTCACAGTGTTGACAGCCTGCCTCGCTGATCCCACTGGTTATGGGCGAGTCTTTGCTGACCAGCAGGGTCGTGTCAGTGCAATCGTTGAACATCGTGATTGCAATGAGCAGCAGCGACTGAATTCCCTTACCAATGCAGGCATCTATTGCTTCAACTGGAGAAGCCTGGAGAAAGTTCTTCCTCTCTTAGACAGCGATAACGATCAAGGGGAGCTTTACCTCACCGATACCGTAGCGATGTTGCCTTTGGCGGTTCATCACGAGGTTGCCGATCCAGCTGAAGTGAACGGAATTAATGATCGTCGTCAGTTGGCACAGTGTGAATCGCTTTTGCAGCAGCGGCTGCGTGACCATTGGATGAAAGAAGGGGTCACGTTCATTGATCCTTCTAGTTGCACGCTCAGTGAAGATTGCAAGTTTGGTTTGGATGTGGTGATTGAACCTCAAACTCATTTAAGGGGACATTGCCAAATCGGTAGTGGATGCCAAATTGGTCCCGGTAGTTTGCTGATCAATGCAGACTTAGGCGAGCGTGTCACTGTGCTGCATTCAGTTATCCGCGAGGCCAAGATTGGCGATGATGTTGCAATTGGACCTTTTGCCCATTTGCGACCTGGCTCAGAACTCGCTGATCATTGCCGTATCGGCAACTTTGTTGAAGTCAAGGCAAGTCAGATTGGCGAAGGCTCGAAAGTTAACCATCTCAGCTACATCGGTGATGCAGAACTTGGCCGTGATGTGAATGTTGGTGCTGGCACGATCACAGCCAATTACGACGGCAAGAACAAACATCGCACCGTGATTGGTGATGGCAGTAAAACAGGTGCTAATTCCGTCTTGGTGGCTCCAATTGTTCTGGGCTCGAATGTCACCGTTGGTGCTGGCTCCACCCTGACAAAGAACGTTTCCGATGGCTCTCTTGCTATTAGTCGTGCCAAGCAGATGATCAAAGAGGGGTGGTCAGCACTGAAAAACACTCAAGATTGATTCCCTTGTAATAGAGGTAATAAGCGTTCAAGTTCAATGCCCCGACTGGCTTTGAGGAGCACCACATCGCCTGCTTGTAGCCAATCTTTCAAGGGCTTGGCCGCTCCTTCAGGGCGATCAACAACGGCCAGCCTTTGCAGTGAACTTGCCGCTGTTGCCATTGCCTTTGCTTCTGCTCCTTCGCCTACCACGACAAGACCATCAAGACCTAGTTGAACGGCTCGTTCAGCAATTTGGCGATGCAGTTCAACACTCTGTTCGCCTAACTCCAGCATCGTCCCAAGCACAGCAAAGCGGTTTGCTGGCTTGCTCGCCAAGAGCTCTAGCGCTGCAATAACGGCTTCTGGTGAGGCGTTATAGGTCTCGTCAAGCACGGTGAACTCATCGATCTGCAGCTGACGGTTACGACTGCCGGGTACGTCCACATGCAGGTCTGTAAGTGTGTCCCATGAAACATTTAATTCTCTTGCTACGGCTAGAGCTAACAGCAGATTACGGGCATTGTGCTTGCCTGCCAACGGCAGGTTGAAGCGTTGTTTCTGAAGCTCAAGTACACCTTCCGTCAGGTCAACGCGAGCAATCAGATCAGCTCTGGGTAGACGTTCTGGCTGATATCCCTCGTTGTTATTTTGGATTTGAGGCGAGATATCGTCTTGCAGCCCTACTCGAATCACTCGGCCTGCCCAGGATTGCGCAAGAGCTGCTTCTAGAAGTGGATCACCTGCAGGAATCACCACCAAACCATTGGTTCTGAGGCAAGTCGTGATCTCGCATTTCGCTTTGGCGATAGCGGCACGATTGCCGAGTCGCCCAATGTGGGCGCTGCCGATGTTGGTGATCACGGCAATATCAGGTTCGCTGCAGCAAGAGAGGCGAGCGATCTCTCCGAGCCCCCGCATGCCCATCTCCACAACCATGGCGCGGTGCTTTGGTCCCCCTTGAAGCAAGGTGAGTGGCACGCCGATGTCGTTGTTGTTGTTGCCTTCACTTGCCAAGACCTCTCCAAGTGGTGAAAGCACTGACCGGATGAGTTCTCTTGTCGTTGTTTTTCCGGCTGAACCCGTTACGGCGACCACGGGAGCATGCAGTTGCCGTCGTTGCAGCAAGCCAAGTTGCTGATAGGCGTTGAGGGTGTCGTCCACAAGCCAGTGGAGCAAACCGTTCGGCACGGAATGGTTGTCGCCCCTAGCCACAACTGCGGCTTGTGCACCAAGTTGCTCTGCTTCCGCAAGAAAAGCATGGCCATCAAACTTTTCGCCAACCAGGGGAACGAAGAAGCTGCCCTCCATCAATGCACGACTATCTGTGCAAACCGGCCCCAGCTGTTGATCAAGATTCAGATTTGCAGCAGGAGCATTGAGAGGGGCACCCCAGAGTTGAACAAGTTGGCTCAAATGCAATGCCATCAACTTGATGCTTGATCGAACATGATCATGCCCACCCCTACCTGTGCTGATTTGCCCAGTAGCTGAGACTTCTGATCTTGAAGTTGAAGTTCGACATAACCGATGTCTTCAATCTGTGTCTGCCAACGCTGAGCAATTGCGAGTTGGCGTGCGGCGTTGAGCTCGCCCCAAGCAGGGCCCAGCACTAAAACGATCTTGTTGGCTTGTGGCTTGGTTTTTACTGACTGAAGTAAACCTTCTGGCACGTCGCCGTCTGAAAGCATGGCGAGTATTTGGTCGGTTTGCGAAGGCTCTGAGCGCATTGCTTGGCTGTTTGAAGCGCTTGTGGGTTTGAGGCCAAGCGTTTTCGCCAACGTTTCAGCGGGCTTGGGCTCAGAAACTGATGGCTCAGGAACTGATGGTTCAGAAGCTGATGGCTCAGAAATCAGTGCCTCTGAATCCTTGGTTGTTGGCATGCCTTTCCCAGTAATTCCTTCCCCAGCAATGCCATTTCTCGCAATGGTTTTAGACCTAAGGCCTTTCTCTTCTGCCCTAATGCTTCCCTCCGCAAAGGATTTTGTCTGCTGGGAGCGATCAGTCGAAGATTGTTCAGTATTCGATGCGTTGTTAAGCACTGTCCCTGGAGTGGAACGGCCCATATGTTCGGCAGCCTCTGTTGGTTGCTGATTGGAGGAACGATTGATCAATGCTGCTGATAAAGAGGCAAACACGATCAATCCAATGATCAGGACCAGTGGCCAGAACAAAGCGGCCAGTGCTCGTGGCCAGAATCTTGGCGTGGGTAGGTCCGCTTCTCGATTACGTCGCCAGAGTTCCTTGAGGCGTAGGCGAAGATCAGCAACCACAGCTTGAAAGCTTTGCAGCAAGGTCCACCAAGGATTTGTGTAAGTGGCAGGAAGTCTTCCTGTTCCTTGGCTTGGACGCGATGAAGGCGTTTGATCCATGCTGTTCAGCCCTGCTGACGAGGGATGTCGTCAGTTGCTTGCGTGTCGTTTGTCATCTCTGGCAGAGATCTTGTCATTGTTTGGCCAAAGGCATTAACGAGAGATTTATTTCTGCATGAGGAGCGCTTTAAGTCCATTGAAGAGGATGTCGCCAGGAAGAGATAAGTGGCTTAGGCATAGAAAAAAGAAGAATGCTTCTGCTCTATCCGATTTGCTGGAGTTGTTCTGATCGTGCTTTTGAGCTTGCCTGATGGTGGCTCTCTTTTTTTATTTTGATTCAGCACCCCAAAAGTGCATCATTTGATCAGCAGAAGAGTTCCTGAAGGCACACGATTGAAAGCTGATTAACGGATTTGTTTCAGAAAACCGCAGTCCAATGCTGAAACTGGCATCAAGGCTTTTCCCTCGCCAAGATGGTTACATGACTGCTTGTTCGCAAAAGCATTTTTCTCCTCAGCAATGGCCTCCCCCTCATGGAGTTTTCTGCAATCCCATGCGAGGACGCCTGCGTCAATGGCAGCAGGTTCGTACATGGGCGCGTTTGATTCGTGAGGCGGAGGCTCTTTGGCATGTCGATGTCAGGGAATTGAAGCGCTTAGGTGCTTTAGAGCTATCCCAGCTGCTCGAAGAGGTTCCACCTGCTCAGCGCCGAAGGGTGAATCGTTGGCTGCATCGTTATTCCGTGGCAACTCGTCTTCAAGGAAGTGATTTTTAGGCTTAGCCAATACATCGTTGATTGAGCTTCTCTTGCTTGATTATGGAGAGGTTGTATTTCTAGATGCTTGTTGATTGATGATGACGTTCGAAAAAGGTCGATACTCGATTAACTGGTCTGTTGATTTCCTTTTGAAGTTCGATTTTTAACGGCTTTTAGAAGCATGCTTTGATTCGATAATGCATCAATCTGCTGATTAAATCACCTCTCCTTTAAGGGTCATGTAGCAATTATCGGTTGAGCAGTGAAGTGTTTGGAGACTAGGTGGATTTTTATTGAGATTGTTTTGGTGCTGACTTGGTCGAGCTTGATGATGATTGTGAAGGATCGCGAGCCTTCGATGCCGCAGCTAATTGAAAAGTGTGCAAGTAGCTGTTGCTCAACTTGATGCCTTACCTGTTGTTTGGCGCCATTATTTTGTTGTTGTTAGGCAAGCTAAGGGTTGATGGCTATAGCTCGTATTCACTCTCAAAGCGCTCCAGAAGACCTTTGTACAAGACTAGCCCTCCTTCGCTTTCTTCTGTTACTCCATTGGCAATATATTCGGCCTCAATGAATAGACAAGCTGCATTGATCTGGTCAAATGCCTGTCTGTATTCGGTTTGAATGTCTTCCTCTTCAATGTCGTTTATTTTTGCTGTTATGAATTCAACTTTCTTCTTGGCTAATGAGATTTCCTTCTCTAGCTCTTTGCTCAGTTTCCTCCGCTTTTTTGGCATTTTGGCCTCTTTTAAGCGTTTGAATACTAGCTCAGGGAGCGGGCTGCTTTTGTTGGATCCCTGCTGAGATTGGCTGCCTCTTTGAGGTGCTCGGGGCACTTCTAGGCTGTTTCTTAATAAATGGAATTGTGATCAGCTGGATGCTTCCATTCTGCTTTCAAGCAGTGGCAACTGTCAGCTTGCTTATTGGCAAAGGATTCTTGCCAATAAAAAGCCGGCTGGGGAAGCCGGCTATGAGCTTTGATCAATCGATGAAATGCTCGGTGACTCTGCTGAATCGGAGCGACTGGATTTGAACCAGCGACCCCCACTACCCCAAAGTGGTGCGCTACCAAGCTGCGCTACGCCCCGGCAAATGCAAGTTATCACAGGGGATTCCGCTGCTTGTTCCGCGCCTTGTTCTTTTGCTTTGGCATGCGGCGCTTCAACCGCCTTAGAAGTCTCTTGCTGAGTTGATCACGACTCTCGCTGGCGTATCCCCATACCTTGAGATGCCTTGCTAATTGGCGCAAATCCTTCATGTTCATCGCTGCCAAGCGCAACTCCGGCAGCGTTTGCCAGGCTCTTGTGCGCAGTGGTAGTTGCTTCTCGCCGTTGCTGATATCCATGTTCAGCGTGCCTTCAGCGAGCCATTCAGGAATCAGCACCACGAGTACGGCGATTAACCCATAGAGCTCAACCAGGCCTTTGGGAAGGGGATGCAGCTTGCGTCGCTGTCTTGGAGTTGATGGTGATGGCACGATCAGCAGCCTGAAGCTGAATCCAACCTCAACATGCCACGACTACATGGCTGAGATGGGCTTGGGATTGTTTAGAGCTGCAAGCTGCTCGAGCTTGCTTCTGGTGTGTCTCGCCATTGGAGAGCGGGTTCAAGCCCTTGCTGATGTGGTCTCAGCGAGAAGATCAGGCTGAACACAAGCAGAAGGGTTGCAAAAAGGGCAGTCAATACCCAACGGTCAGGCCAGGGAGGCGTCATGCTTCCAATTTGGAGGGTGAGCGAAGAAATGTCATCACTTCACGGGCTAAGACTTGATAACCCAACATGATTGTGGCGGTTAGGAGCGCGCGCTGTTAGCAGCCGTGCACATTCCGAACAGCAAACTTGCGCGTGCATCTGTCTGAAAAGAATTGGGCTGAGCTGATCAATCACAACTGCATCGCAAGGCAGAAAGGTTGGATTGATTGACTCCTGGATGTCAGGGCTTTTCAGTGATGAGCTGTTCGCTGATAGATATAGATTGGTTGAATAGCTGCAGAGGTGCCATGGATGAATTTTCACCTTTGCCTGATGCCGTAAGTCATAAGCAGCTCGACTCTTTTTTGTCAGCGGCGCTTAAAAAAGCTGGTTCAAGTGAATTGGCTCATGTGGAGTTCTCTCCAGAGAAGGAGCAGTTCAGAACTCTGCTCTCAGAATGGCTTGAAAACAGCAGGAAAGTCGTCGATATTCTTGAGAGCAAGGATCCGCATATTCTTTCTGGATACCAGCCAAAACAAATTATGGCTTTAGGGGCTTTACGTGCTCATCTCGTTAATGCCATGAGGGCTCATCACGCATCTGAGAAAATCTAAATAGCAACTTCTTTCTCGTCTATTTGATCAAAGTTTCCAGGCCTTCCGCTTAGGAGGCTGTTTGATGGAAGCTGTTTGGCGGAAGTTGTTTGACAGAGCCTGTTTGAGAGAAGCTGTTTAAAAGAGAAGCTGTTTGAGAGAAGCTGTTTAAAAGTGGGGTCTGCTTACAGGATGCCCATACCACTTGCAATCTTTTTCTCGTTTGGTCTTGCTGATTGTTTTTGCTTGAGAAGCCTTGTGAGCACTTGCTTTGACTGCCGTGACATGTAGCCGATTGGTTGGCTTTGCCTGTCTGCTCAGCGTTGTTAAGCCTGGCCTAGGTGCTCATTTGCTCGTTAAACATTGCCGCCTCTTGCGTCGGCAAGCTCGCCTGGGCCATAACCAAAGAACAAGCATTGGTGGAGGTGTTTATAGGAATGGCTTCGGGCTTCTTCTATGGACTTCTTCTATGGACTTTTTTATGCATTTATTCGCATTGATCTACAGCCAGCGTCAGCAAAAGCCACAACAAGATTTAGTGGTTAGTTGTGGCGAACACCATGTTCACTCACAGACGATGCGCCTCATGTTCAACCTGTTTGGTGTGGCTCATCATCAAAACACTCATTGATGATTGCTATTTGATTTTGGGCACTTAAGCCAACAGAAGTTGATGGCAGGTTTTTTGATTCCTATTTGATTCCTGTATTGTCTTCATCTACTACTGCATGGGCGCATGCAAATAGCTGAGGATTTAAGTCGTAAGATGTCTGATGATGATTCCGTTCTGATCTTCTTGCTTGCTTCTCAATCTTGTCAGTCTTGTGGGTTTGGATCTGGCCCTTGGTTGAAACGGGTACTCCTGTGTATGGATTGTTGATTAGGAAAAGTTGGCCAAGAGGTTTCTCTTGCTCAGGATTAATCGGTGTTTGTTTGTTTGTTGTGTCGATTCTGTACCAATGGGCTGGCAGAGAGATCGGGAATGCTTCGGTTTCGTATTGGTGCG
>CATBLW010000274.1 GCA_949486985.1 Prochlorococcus marinus str. MIT 9215 | reverse complement strand
CGACCTAATCTTTCTGATGGAACCCTTGATGGAATTACTGACCCGGAAGATCCCTTGCATATTGATGTTCTGGTTCCTGGGGGACCGGCTGATTACATTGAATGGTTTAAAAGTCTTTCAATCGCCTGCTCTAGATAGTTGATGATCTTAGTTGTTAATTGATTGTTGGTCGTATCGTTCGAGTGATTTGTTTCTTTGCCCCTTTTCTGTAATCCCTTTGAGTCTGTTGTTGCGTTGGCGTTAGTATTTTGTTCCGTTACTTTATTCGTAGACAGCGAATAAATACAGCGCCTTTCTTTGTGGCTCTTGTTTGTCGATCTTGTTTGTCAATATTGCTTGTCGATATTGTTTGCGGTTGTATTTGTTTTGATCTTTTCTTCTAGTCTTTATCCGATGAAAATATTTTCCTGTCCGTATTGTTAGATATCCTTTTTTTTAAAGTCATCGCTTTGCGGCTAGGTGGCGAAGCTTTTGTCTCGCTTCGTTAGATTGAGAACTAATGTGTCTCTATTCCTGTTGCATCTGTGGTTTCAGCAGTTGAGCTAAAAAATGAAGCGATACAGTATCCCGTTTTCCCTGATTTGCGCAGGGATGAGCTGAGAACGCTCCAGGTCAATCTCGGTTATCGCTGCAATCAGAGTTGTGCTCATTGCCATGTGAATGCTGGTCCTAATCGCAAGGAGATGATGGAGCCAGCCATCATTGATCTGATCCCTAGGGTGCTTCTACGCCACAAGCTTCCTTGTCTTGACTTGACAGGAGGCGCGCCTGAGCTGCATCCGCGTTTCAGGGATTTGGTGTCTGAAGTCAGAAAGCTTGATGTTGAGGTCATCGACCGTTGCAATCTCACGATCCTTTCTGAACCCGGTCAGCAAGATCTCGCTGCGTTTCTCGCTGACCATCAGGTGACTGTGGTTGCCTCTCTTCCTTGTTATCAGGCTGAGAATGTTGATCAGCAGAGGGGTAAGGGTGTTTTTGAACGTAGCCTATTTGGATTGCGTCAGTTGAATCAACTTGGCTATGGCCAACCAGATCATTCATTGGTATTGAACCTGGTCTTTAATCCCCAGGGTGCTCAGCTTCCTCCTCCACAGGCAGAGCTTGAGGCTGCTTATAGAAAGGAGCTTGATGAGCGTTATGGGATCCAGTTTACAAGTTTGTTTACATTGGCCAACATGCCAATTAAACGATTTGCCGATCAACTTGCATTCAAGGGCGAGTTGAATAGCTACCAGCATTTACTTGTGGCATCACACAACTCTGAAAATTTGAGCACTGTTATGTGCAGGAGTTTGTTAAGCGTTGATTGGCAGGGTAATTTGTTTGATTGTGACTTTAATCAACAGTTAAGGCTTCAGCCAAAAGGTCAGTTGCTTCACCTGAGTGATCTTTTGTCTTCACACTTTCCAATGGCAGGTCAATCCATTTCTGTTGATTCTCATTGTTATGGCTGCACCGCAGGCCATGGATCAAGTTGTGGAGGAGCTCTTCAGTCTGCTGATTAGAGCTCGTTCCCTAACTGTTCAGAAAGAGTTGTGTTTTGTAGGTTTTTGATTGCTACAAGGGAAGGTGCGAATAAAAATACGTTTTCACCTAATCGGGCGTGATGGCCATCGAGGGCTACTACTCCTCCGATAACAAAATCAGCAGTGCGTTGGGCCAGCGCTGGTTCCATTCGACTCAAATTGAGGACAACGGTGTGTTGTTGGCGTACAGACAGAACGGCTTTTAGGCCTTCGTCAAAGGCTAAGGGTGTCAGCACGATGACCTCGTGCCACCAATCACCAAATGGAGTGTCCATAACAAGTAAAATGGTGCATCTGTGGAGGTTTCACAACACCCCTTGGGACAGCCTTCGGATCAGGTTTCATTATGATTTCTACGGATTTCTGCTTGGCCTTGCATCGACAGTAATAAATGAGCTCATTGCTTGCAGATCAGATTATTGCAACAGCAGCATTAAAGATTGAAATTGAGACGGCTTAGGTCTGGTGATTATCGTTTCTTTTTCGATCAGCGACTCAAAGGATTTTGTTGAACAGTAGTCAGAGGAGATGCAATATGGATATGAGAAAAAAGATCACATGACTAAACGGTCGTCAATTTCAGTGCTTGGCTCGATCCTCTTGATTGGCTCTGCTGGCTGGCTTGGACTGATGAATATAGGAACATCTAGCAATGCAGCTGAAACTTCTGCTGCAAAGCCTCAACAGGCGATGTTCAAAACCAAGGCTGAGGCTGAAGCGGCAGCGGCTGATTTTGGATGCCATGGTGCCCACAAGATGGGATCGATGTGGATGGTTTGCGACTCCCATGGCAGTCATCAGCCAACTCATCAGCACAATCCATGACCAAAACAGATCGTTCATCTGCTGCAAAGGCTGAGGCTCCATTGCCAGAATCAATCCCGCAACCAGCTCATTGCGGCAGCAAGCCGAAAAAACTAGCGATTGGGATTGCCCCTTTGGGAACAGTCTCGATAGGGATTGTTCCGATGGGTGTCGTTTGTATTGGTGTTGTTCCTATGGGTGTTGTGTCCATCGGCGTGGTCGCGATGGGAGTCATCAATGCATCAGTTGTTGGCATGGGAGTGCTCTGCGTTGGTCTCAGCACCATGGGTGTGTGGACCGCAGGTCCATTGAGCATGGGTCTTTTTAATCTGGGTGGAGCTGATACTGAAAACGTTCATCAACTCCATAATCACGGCAAAGCAAGATCCGCTTCAGATACAGAAATAGATCCTCAGCTGATGGCCTACCCAACTCGAGCAGAGGCAGAAGCAAAAGCTGCAGAATTAGGATGTAAAGGTGCCCACAGCATGGGTTCTCATTGGATGCCTTGTGATGACCATGCCTCTCATTGAGAAGCATTAATACTTTTCAATTTGGGCTAAGTGCAGCCAATTTCTGACAAGAGGGGCAGAGTGCGCGCACATTTAGCGTGGAATCAATCAGTTGGAAGCCGACGTGTTCTGCAGCGGCTCGGCCAGCTTGAATCACTGGATCACTTTCAAACTCTTCCGTTCGTCCACAGCGCACACAAACCAAATGATGGTGATCGGGGTGGTCGTGACTCGCTAACTCAAAACGATTTCCCCCTTCATTGAGTTCTAGCTCGTGGAGAAACCCCATTTTGACCAGCAAGCGAAGCGTTCGGTAAATGGTGGCGAGTGAAACCTTTGCCTTTGCTGCAACGAGTTGTTGGTGAACGTCTTCTGCACTTAAGTGACTTCCAGAGCCCATCTGCTCAAACAGATCAAGAACTCGTCGCCTTTGAGGGGTGAGTCGGCGGCCGTCATGATGCAAGCCCACTTCTAGCGGGCCCAGAGGACGTGCCATGGGTAACGACGCAGACAAGGGGATCACGATGGACCTCTTCTCAACAGTAACTGCTAATGAGAGAGACGATGACGTGAAGCTGTCGTTTTACTTGTTTAAGTTGGCAATTTTTCAGATCTAGCTCTCAGATCAAACTTTCTAAAGTTGGTTAAGCCAATTCAGAAGCTGCTGTTGCTTTTGCTTGGGTAAGGCTGCATAGCGTTGTTTGGAGGCTTCCGCCTCTCCTCCGTGCCAGAGGATCGCTTCTTCGATGGTTCGTGCACGGCCATCGTGCATGAAGCTGGCTTTGCGATTGATTCTCTTGGTCATACCAAGGCCCCATAAAGGAGCTGTTCTCCATTCAGAGGAAAGGCTTAATCCTTCTTCTGCCACTCCATCGTCAAGCCCTGGTCCCATGTCATGGAGTAATAGATCGGTATAGGGCCAAATTGTTTGATTATTGATGGCTTGCGCCACTGCATTGGGATTATTGCCAGTGCGTTGGCTGGGAACGTGACAGCTTGCGCATTGCAGTTGATCAAATAGTTGGGTTCCTTGCCTCGTTAGATGACTATTGGCTGTTTCTGCAGTGGCTGGTGCTCCCAGTGTTTGGGTGTAATAGGTGACTCCATCAAGTTCTTGCCAGCTGATATCGGCAGGATTCCCGTCGATGGCCAGGGTGGTGTCTGGACCTGTGGCTGTGGTGAGGCCCATGTCATCGCGATAGGCATTGGCACTTTGCTGATGCACGCTTGTCGCTAGTGCCTTCCAGCCAAAACGACCAATCTTGCTTTCTCCATCGCTATCAAGATTCCAAACAGGTCTGCCTGAAATTCCATCTCCATCGAGATCGTTGGGGTCGGCTTTAGCCAATATGTCGGCTTCAGGAATGGCCTCAAGCAGACCCATTCCAATGACGGGCGGGGCGATTCTTAATGAACGGGCAATGGCGTCATTGGAAAGTTCCTTGCCATCGGGTTCGGTGATTGTTGTTTGCAGACGTCGTAGACCATCTGTTTCTATCCATTTGCGCTTGACATTGGCCTCAGGCAGATGGCCAAAGATGGCTTTGTCTTGAAGTTGAAAACCAATACCTGGGACTGGATTGACACCTCCTTGATCTCTCATTGCGACTCTGAAGAGAGATTGACCGGCAATTGGTTTACCGCGGCCATTAAGTACATGGCATGAAGAACAGGCTTTGGCGTTGTGAAGGGGACCTAAACCTGCACCAGGATGTCCATCTAATGGAATATGACTTTGCTCAAAAAGAGGGTCAGTTTCTGCATGACGATCAAATTCAGCTTCGGTTAGTCCTTCAGCTGGAGTTTCAAAAGATGTATAAGCACGGTTGAAAACAGTCATGATGCCAGCAGATCGCTGTGGATCTCCGCTCCAGACAGGACTTTCAAACTTAAATGAAATGCCTAACCCCACTGCTATGAGCAGGGCTAGGCATCCAAGGGTAATCTTTCTCACTTGGTAATGAATCAGATGATTATTTTACCTGGTTTGCGAGAAAAAACAACCACTAGGAATTAACCGACAATCTTCTCAGAAACTGCCTGAGTTGTTTCCATAGCCGCTTCAATTGCAGCCATCAGAGCTTCGATTTTTTGACGTGTACCTTCATCATCAAGCTTGTCATTCAAACGTGCAGGCAGAGCTTTAGCTAGGCCGATTGCAGTGTTCAATTGAGTTGTCAAGGTTGATTCAAGCGCAGCGTCTTGTGCCTTAACGAGGGCTTGAAGTCTGGAATCTTGCCAAGCCATCCGTACACCGGAAAGGTTGGAGACAACGTCAGCGCCTGTGTTGCCAGCGAAGGTGCTTTCAAGCAAACCTGCGTCAGCTGAACCTGTATCAGGCGATTCGAGAGCTTCTCCAAGTTTTGCAGCGCCTGTTTCTTCTAAGCAGCCGGCCATTCCTTCAAGGATGTCGCTGACTGTTTTGGCTGGATCGGCCTCAACATCAGCTTTACCAAAACCATCATCGCCACTCCAGGCAGCGAGTAGACCTTTTGCATTCTGCTCGAGGTCTTCACCTGCGATATGGAGATAATTCAACTGAGCTGCAGTCAAGTCAGAAGCTGAATCGGCACCGAATAACACGTATTCAATCCCGTGCATGCCTTTGCCAGTTGTATCGAGACTTGCAAACGTTGCTTCTGAGAAATCGTCAGAAGCTAGTGCTTGAGCTAATTCTTTTTGGCTTACAGGCCAATCATCAAGGTTGGGATCGAATTCATCTGTTTCAGCTGGACCGTAAGCCCAAGTCTCCGTTACTTCCCATGTTTTCCTAGTGGCTTTCCACTGTGCACGGGCAGCATCAAGGTTGGCTTCGTTGGGGTTCTCTGAAAGCTTGTCTAGAGCGTTCTCTAGATCTTCAGCTGCAGAAACTAGTTTTGAATAACTAGGAAGAACAACATTATTGACAAAGGCGATGCTGACTTCTTTTTCTGTTGGTGCAGCCTGTGATTGAGGGGTGCAGGCTGCTGCGATTGAGGCGGACAGTGCAGCGGCACCTAGCATTGGAACCAGGCGTGACAAACGAGCCATTAGGAAATCCGTTGAATAAAGAAAGGGATTTTCCAGACGGTATTGAGCTACACCAAATAAGTCGACGCAAAGCGCACAACCCTGTGTGCCATTTGTTACGCCATGGCGCGTCATCTCTGTTTTTCGACAATTAAGCAATCTTTCTTGTATTAAAAACACATCAAATTGAATGCATTCGGCCAGCCAGAACGTTCTCATCGTTGCCTTGTGTGCTGGTTTCCTGTTGTCAGAGAAGCATCGTTAGAGGAGTTAAAGGTTTGATTATTTTGAATTTAATTTCAATTAGTTCTGTTGGCTAAATGCTTTAACTGTCATATGCAAGTGAATTATTGTTGCCTAGTTTAAACGCTTAGGAAGAAATATCTTGCTAACTGACATTAGATCCCCTGCTGGCCAATTGCCAGCTTACCTATGATTTAAACCTGGTTTATTCACTGTCTCTTGGCTAATGATTTTCAATGGAAGCAAAAAGAGTTCTTCTTTTGGATAATATCTATGATTTGCAAGGCTAGTTCTTGCAAGAGTTTCTTTACTCTCTTTGTCTAAGTATTAAATCTGGTTACCGAGTCATTCGCTTACTAAT
>CATBLW010000273.1 GCA_949486985.1 Prochlorococcus marinus str. MIT 9215 | reverse complement strand
GATTCGAACGCACGACCGACTGCTTAGAAGGCAATTTTCAGCCCAGTTTTAGCAAGGGCTTTCAAGGCTATGACTGGGTTTTTAATGCCTGGGGTCGATTGGGGGTGACCCTGAAAAGGGCATTGCTGGAGCCATCTCAGGCAGTGGCTCCAGTTCGTTTCAGGATCGACCAACCGCCTGTCGAGCAGTCGCTCTTTCGCTTGGTGGTCAGGCGATTTCGCCAGAATTAATTTATGCCGAATAAGGATCGTCCACTTGTGTACCGCCGGCTCCAGCACGGCTTTCCATCTCGCCCGCTTAGGTCATCGCGTCACCGTTTTGGAACGCGAACGATCAGAGCGGATCAAACCATGCGGTGGTGGGATGGCGGCCTCTGTTCAGCAATGGTTCCCCTTCGACCTTAAACCAGCTGTGGATGATGTCATCCAACAGGTTGATTTCAGCTGGTGTCTCACTGATCCTGTGGTCGCTGAGTTTCCGGGCTCTGCACCTTTCTGGATCGTCAAACGTGAACGGCTTGACGCACTGTTGCTTGAGCAAGCGATCGCTTTAGGGGCAGATCTGCGCCGACCCTTCGAGGTCGCAGACCTTGAACGGGAAGAAAACCACTGGCTTGTGCGCAGCAAAGAGGGTGAAGTTATCGAGGCCAAAGCCGTTGTTTTGGCTGATGGCTCAGGTTCTCCCTGGCCCACACACTTTGGGATTGGGCCTCGAACTCTCCATATGGCCAAGACGCTTTCTGTTCGACTCGAAGGAATGGGAACCTTGCAACCAGGAACAGCAAGGTTTGAATTTGGGCTCGTTCACCATGGTTTCGCTTGGGCATTTCCACTGCAGAACGGCATCAATGTGGGAGTGGGCACTTTTATTGGAGGTCAGGCAAGTGACGCGGAAGCCGTGCTCGAACAACTCCTACCTGATCTCGGGTTTTCTTCGACAGACGGGCTGCGACAAAACGCCGATTTAAGAGTTTGGAATGGCCACACACCCCTCCACGGCAAACGGATCGTGGCGGTAGGTGATGCCGCATCGCTCTGCGATCCCTTTCTTGCCGAAGGCCTCAGGCCATCGCTGATGAGCGGCTGCGAAGCAGCGGCCAGTCTTGATTCTTGGCTCAACGGGACTCAGCCTGACCTATCCAACTACACAGTGCGCATGCGCGAATGTTGGGGCGATTCGATGGCTTGGGGACTTCGCATTGCCCAAGTGTGTTATCGTTTTACGAATGTGGGCTATCAGCTCGGAATCAAACGCGCCGCAGCGCATTGCTCAAATTCTCTCTGGTGAGATGGGATACGGCGATATCGCTCAGAGAGTGATCCGCAGGCTTCTTTTACGGTGACTAAACGCGAACATAACTTTTTAACAAGAAAAATTGCTCTAAATTGGCTTGATTCAAGTTTGTTCCTTTGCACCTAAGACTAGCGTCTCATCTCATGGTTCTAGCCTGTGCGACTTCACTTGTCAGCATTGGATTTAAATCCGGATTCGCACAACCCGTCAGCGACAACCAAGAAATCGACACCGCCTCAAGAAATGAAGAGATTATAGAAACGATCGATATTAAAGAATTTGAAATAGAAAAGGATTTTGAGAATTCTGGTTCATTTGTATTACCCAAAAATAGCGCCATTGTGTGTCGCGTCTTAATGGACGTTTTTATGGATCCAGAAAGACGTTACTCCCTTCCAATTACCCTACTAACTACTCTAGATGTTCACGACGTCGATGGTGAGGTCGCAATCCCGTCGAATTCAATTGTTTCAGCAATCATACAAAAGAAAGAACAAGGTGACTTAATCAGCATTGAACGCATTGTTTATCGCGGTCTTGCTGTTCCCATCCAAGTTGACGGCAGATTAATACCAGCCCAAATTCGACCGGAACAATATGGAGAGTACATCGAGCCTCCCCAGTCAAAAACATCATCAATATTTGAAAACGTCAATAACTCCAACCTGATCCCAACTCTTCTGGGGTTTGCCTTAGCAGATACCTACAATCAATCGAACAGTTCTTCTTCTAATATACCGCCGCTACTCATCGGTGTTCTTGGAGTAGACATTGGCATCAACCTTTTAAGCGCACTCTTCGACAAAGGTCCTCAAAAGGTGCCACCTTTGGTTGAGATTCAAAAAGATACTCTAATAGTATTCACTCTTACAGAATCCCTCGAACTACCCGATTCATCCGCCCCTCCATCAATTTTAACTGAGGAGCAATAAAAAACATATTAAGAAGAAGAAACCATGAAATACAATAACAAATCAAATCCCAAAAATTATTTTTTCTGCAGTTCATGTCTTGCGTAAACAGCTATTCAAGCTAATACAAAAGCCTAAACTCAAGAGCAATCATAAAACCCACTTCTAGAGCAGAAACTCATAGCCACATAAATCCTTTTAGCTGCCCAAGAAAAAAGAAAAATAGCTCAATAGTATAAACTCCCTAGAGCTCTACCAATTACCACCCAGAGATTGGGATTCAGCAACAATAATTATAAGCCAGTCAGTCTCCATACCCCCTTGAACCATGCAGCACGCATGAGTCCACCCCAATTCATTACCCCATCGGTGTTGCCAAAATCTTTACTCTTGCTCGAAAGAAACAAAAAAAAGTGGAGATAAATCTCCACCCAATTCTTTTGATTATTTAAGGATTCAATTGCGGCACCAGCCCTTAGCTTGATAGTCAAGATAGCCTTTTCCACTACCGCAAACGAAGCGCATTATTGCACCAATGTTTCCAGCGCCCCAGTCTTTGCCAGAATCGTCCTTGTAGCTACCGCTGGCAAACTCGGTATTTGTGCCAAACCAGGAAGAACCCATCACTTTGAGGGCCTTATCTGTGTAACCCCAACTAGTGGTACCAACAAGAATATTCTGCAGAGAGTTTGTACCTGCGGAGGCACTTGAGCCGTAGTTTGGCTTGTTGCCGAAGTTGACCAACTGTGGGCCACCTGAAGCACCACCAGTCTGTGAACTACCCCATATCAGATTTTTAACACCTGAGGCAGGTACGGAGTACATCGCCATGGAATCGGTACGAATCATCGCGCCACCACGATTGGTCGATTTGTCACCGATCGCAGCAGGATATCCAAGCTGAGTGATCTCTCCCATCGACTTGGAACTGGCGAATTCGGATCCTTTTGTGAACCCATAACCGTTCCAACCATAGCCATAGTAACCAGCGCCTTTTCTGTATGGCAATTTGCTTTTCTTACCACCAAGAATGACGATGGCAAGATCATTACTAGTTACAACCCCACTAGAACTTGTAGCTTTACAAGTGCCATTTATGTAACAAGTAGGGACAACAATATCTTTAGCAAGCCAGCGCCCGATCGGACCAGAAGAACCTGCATTAGCTGTCTTCGTTGCTGCAGGAATAAAGTAAACTTTATCGGCAAATCCTGTCGCGCCATCACCAAACTTAGAAACACAATGCGCTGCGGTGAGCACAATGCCTTTGCCGATCATCGATGCGCTGCAAACAAAACCGCTATTTCCAAACTGCATGAAGAGTTTGCCTGCAGTTAAGAAGGGCCGCGCTGATGTTGCGACGTTATTGCGATCCTTCTTTTTCGGACTAGTAATGGGTTTCACCAAGGATGTGGTGAAAGGCCATTTTAAGGTCCCGTAGGATCTGGAATTTCTGGACCTACCTGGCTCACCCGATCCCGATATAGCTCCCGGTGTGCCGTCTCTACCGGAGAGTGAGCGAGTTGAGGAGGCACGTGGAGGGTTTTTCAGCATAGGCATCCTGCTTTTAAGGTTGGAGCTCCAATTAAATCTTGATCCACCTTCGCTAAGTGCCTTTACTGTGAAGCCTTCTGCTGCCATGAGTGCGGGAGCACCTGCACCAAGCAGAGCAACGCTCGCTGCTACTGCGGAAAGAATTTGAATTTTCAAAAGAGGAAGAAATAAATTTCGTTAGTATTATAGACGCATTTTCTCTTTTGCTATTCCGCAATCCAAATTTGAGCTTTGCTGTAAAGCCCTAGCTACAGTGAAGTACAAAAAGACCATATCAGTACTGCGTACAAGCTTCAGATTTATGCAAGAACTGCATTACATCACTGGTGATGGCGCTGCTGCAATGCAACTAAATCTCAAAGCTCAGCTGCTGGATGCCTCCATCAAGTCGATGCGGCTTACGCCTCCGTCGAGTGCCAGCCCTCTTATTGACGCGGGGGCATCCAAGATGAATAATCTGAGCACAAGTCAAAAAAAGGGGCCTCAAGGGCCCCTGAATTAAATATGTTTGACAACTTTTTAAAAGTTTATTTTATTTGCAATAACCCAGATTATAATAACTGTTTTTCTCGCCTACCTTACAGATTGAATTAAGCAGGGACCCAATGTTTCCTTGACCAACCATTTTACTATGTTTTGTCTTATAGCTCTTCTTTGTATATTCTTTATTTCTACCGAACCGAGAGGACCAATTGTCTTTTCTGGCATTGGGGTCTGAAGCACCCCAAGATGTTACTCCGACAACTGCTTGATTGGCTTTGGATCCTTTCGAAGCCCCTCCAGAGAGAGATGGTAAACCTTTACCTATTGAACCAAAGTTAACCAACCAGGCACCACCACTTGAGCCACCGGTAAAGTTTGATCCTTGATAAATCTGTTTTCCACCACCAGAACAGGTAGCTAAGTATGCAGGACCATCCTGCCGTTGCATAATCTTTCCATTATCTAGAAGCCCTGGATATCCCAGAGTGGTGACAGCAGCGGTTGATCTTTTTGTCTTTGAGCTATTCAGGAAAGAATAGTTACCCCACGAGTATCCATACCAACCAATTTTATCGCCTAGAAATTCACCCTTACTGTTTTTATTTAAGACTACTATTGCAAGATCATTATTCCTGCAAGCCCCCGATCCAGAATCTGTCCCCCTGTACCAAGGCCCTGGAAGAACTTCGTTAACAGAAGTCCAAGTGCCGTAAGGAATATTAGTTTCGCTACTATCTTCATAAACTCCAGGGTAAAAAGTAAAATCGCTAAAAAATCTCTTTTCTCCGAAAGGCCCGACACAATGAGCTGCTGTGATTAGAATAGATGGGCCAATTAATTGAGCACTGCAAGCACCACCGCTAGAGATCAAAAGGCCAGCAGGACGATAAGGGTAAGTAGCAGATAAATATCCTTTTTTAGAAGAGGAAGTTCCAGAAACATTTCCAACTCTGACCCTCGTAGACGTGTAAGGAATGCCAAAAGAGCCATATGCTCTAGACCCTGAATTTCTGGCAGACCTAGATCTTTCACGTCCTCCGTCACTGCTCCGCGAAAATCCAGAAGCACCTTTTACAGAAGACTCAAATCTTGGTTTTTGATTACCCGTTTGCCTAGGAAACGGTTTTGAATTTTTAAGCTTTACTAAGGCTTCTCGAGTACTTAAAGTTTTGCTAGAACTAGAAGAATTATTTACAACGTCGTCTGCTGCATAGGCCGGCAAAGTAGAAATCCCAGAAACAAAAAGTGTTCCTGCAACAAAGAGAAACCTAGGAGATTTCATAGAGTTTAAAAATTCACAATTAAATAATAGCACGTTTTTTTATCTCAGCTAAAGGTTAACGAAACTTAACATACTTAGCAGGAGTCGCGCGCAAATGCGTTCTTTTGAAAGACACCACACCGAGGTCTAAATTGAGTTGCCAACAATTTATCGTCATCAACGATGTGGGATTAGCTCTTATCTTTTATTGCAGATAAGCCATATCTTCTAGCCCCATGCCGGCGTTCTATCTGATCGGCATAGTGATCGAAACCGGCCAATCAGCGAATCTCCCAGATGCGATCTTTGGTGTCCCGCATGAAGCACTCACATCAACGAATGACACGCCCTCACTTCATAGAGCGAGGGCGTGCTTTCTGTCTGAAGCCTTAAACCAGTTCGATCAAACGGAGGTCAAGGACAAAGCACCGCCAAAACCCAAACGCACATCGTCTGGTGTCAAACGACCGTCAAGATCTTGATCGAGGGCGTCAAAGACCGCATCACTTCCCAACCATTCATCACGGGTGATGCAGCCATCACCGTTGAAGTCGTTCAACATGAAAATCTCTTGAACGGCATGGCTGAACGCTGAACCACCCTCTATCTGAGCCAAGCGGTGCGCAAGCTGCTGCTCGAGAGTTTCGATCGCTTTGCTGAACCCTTTAATACCTTCACTGAGCTTGTCAGTGGCCATTCGATCTTCAGCCATCATTGAGATGAAGCGCACCTGATCGACATGCATTTGCTCAGCAATAGGAGCGAGATTCGCAGGATCGAGCTTGCGCATCAACGCAGCATCGCTATTCCGCAATTGATCCAACAATTTCGGGGAAATGGTCAATAGATCACAACCAGCAAGCTCAGTGATCTCATCAAGATTGCGGAAGCTAGCTCCCATAATTTCGGTTTTGTACCCATACGTCTTGAAATAGTTGAAGATGCTGGTCACTGAAATCACACCAGGATCTTCAGGACTGGGATAGGAATCGCGCCCTGCAAGTTCAACAGACTAGTGGAGGCGTGCGAATACATCGACGGCGCACTCGAATTCGAACCCGCCATGAGGTTTTGGCAATCAGAGTTGACGCAATGAAGTTGACAGTCGCAATCTGATTACGACTTTGCGCAGCCCCCTGACCCAGCAGTGGATTGGCGGGTTTTCCCTTCGTAACTGCACTTAGGGAAAGTCAGCACCTGGTCGGGCAACCCACCCGCCCCTAACACTGAATGAATTGAAGGTGTTCTCGTTCTTCTATTCATCGCGCTGCTGGTGGTCTTCCTGGTCACGAGGAAGGCGGCCATCAAGGCGTTTTCAAAGACCTACGAGTTACCGCTCGCGCAAGACATCCATAAGCAGGAACAAGAATGGCCACAGCTCAGCAGAATTCGCAGAGCTGAAGAGGCAAGGCGGAAACAGCAGGAAGCTGACGAGGCCTTGAAATATGCCGGCACTCCTGACAAGCCTTACGTCCAGGAACTGACGGCTGAAGAGCATGCACAAAAGGAGTGGTTAGAAGCAACACGCCTGCGAGCTGGCTTAAAGGCTGATGGAAGCAAGCCTGACTGGATAGGCAAATCAGCCCCGAGCGATAACAAGCCGATAGAAAAACGCGGACCACGGGGCGGTCGATACACCGAGGATCGAACGAAAGACGGGCGCCCTTACCGGCGTTACTTCTGACGAAAACAGAATTACGGAAAATCAGCGCCGCCAGCCATGACGACCACGGTTGCTGCTGTTAACCCCGAGCCCATGCAGCGAATCCAACTCCTTGCAAGCGCCAACAGTCACTGATGGCTGCCTGTGTTTGACGCCTTCACCGGCAGCAGACATCAGCTGGTGAATGATCCAGCAGAGCATTTCCTGCCGATCAAGCCCAGTGGCATTCACGTCTTCGCGGACTTCAGTCCATGCTGTTTTCAGCAAGCGGTACGACTGACGGCGGCTTAACCCCGACTCCAGTGCCGCATGTTCGACGCAGGTGCTGTTGGAGCTGCAGCTGAGGATCAAATCCTTCAGCGCAGCAACTCGGGATTTCATCGTGGCGTTGGTTGCCTTGCCCATGGCCAATCAGACTGTGAAAGCCGCCGGCAAAACCAGGTTTAGACACACGCTAGGACGATTTGGGCCACACTTTGGGCCACAAAAAGTATCACCCAATCAAGAAGGGCTCCCCGCATCGCTGAGAACCCTTGGTACAAACGACGCCCCCTGATGGATTCGAACCATCGACCGACTGCTTAGAAGGCTTTGGTTGTAAAAGCCAAGATTCATTCCCACCACTGGTGTTCTTTGTTCGACTGTCTTGGATGTGAGAAGGTAT
>CATBLW010000272.1 GCA_949486985.1 Prochlorococcus marinus str. MIT 9215 | reverse complement strand
GATATTGCCGTCGGCACTGCCCAACGCTTTGGGGTGCCGATGGGTTGTGGTGGTCCTCATGCTGCCTTTTTCGCCACTGTTGAGGCTTTTAAACGACAAGTTCCTGGCCGCTTGGTTGGCCAATCCATTGATGCGGAGGGACAGCCGGCCTTGCGCTTGGCCTTGCAGACCCGGGAACAACACATTCGTCGCGATAAGGCCACCAGCAATATCTGCACGGCACAAGTTCTTTTGGCTGTGATGGCGTCGTTTTATGCCATCCACCATGGACCGGATGGTCTGGAGGCGATGGCTTGGAGGCTGCTGCGCCTGCGGGCTCTCTTGGAGCAAGCATTGGTCAAGCTTGGCTATCCATTGCAGTCGATCTCGCGTTTCGACACTGTTGAAGTGCTTTGTGCTGAGGCCGCGGCTGTTCATCAGGCGGCAGCCAAAGCTGGCTTCAATCTCCGGGTTTTGCCTCTTGGTGCCACACCAGAAGCAGCCAAGGGTTTTGGAATCAGTTTTGATGAACTCAGCACTGATCAGGAACTGACCCAGCTGCTTGAAATTCTTGCCGAGGTAGTTGGTCAATCTCCGCCAGTGCTTGATCAGCAGAGTGAAGCTGTCAATCAGCAGTTGTCTGATCTGCCCTTAAGGGAGAGACCTTGGCTGCAGCAGGACGTGTTTCATCGCTATCGCAGCGAAACCGAGTTGCTCCGCTATATCCAGCGGCTTCAGAGCAGAGATTTTTCCTTGGTGCACGGGATGATTCCCCTCGGTAGCTGCACGATGAAGCTCAATGCTGCTGCTCAACTGCTTCCGGTGAGCTGGCAAGAGTTTGCAGCGTTGCATCCCTTTGCCCCTCTTCAGCAGGCCAATGGTTATCGCCGACTTGTGCAAGATCTTGAGCAATGGCTTGCATCACTGACTGGCTTTGCAGGTGCATCTGTTCAGCCGAATGCAGGCTCTCAGGGTGAATTGGCTGGCTTGCTGGTGATTCGTGCATGGCATCAATCCCGTGGCGACGAGCACAGGAATGTTTGCTTGATTCCCACCAGTGCGCATGGCACCAATCCCGCTACTGCAGTGATGGCGGGATTAAGGGTGGTGCCTGTGGCTTGTGATCAGCAAGGGAATATTGACTTCGATGATCTGGTTGTGAAGTCGGAGACCCACTCCAATGAGTTGGCGGCTTTGATGATCACCTACCCCTCCACCCATGGTGTTTTCGAGCCAAGGATTCGCGAGATTTGTGAATGCGTCCATCGATACGGTGCTCAGGTGTATCTGGATGGGGCCAACCTCAACGCCCAACTGGGGCTATGTAGGCCTGGGATGTATGGGGCAGATGTCTGTCATCTCAACCTTCATAAGACGTTCTGTATCCCTCATGGAGGTGGAGGCCCTGGTGTTGGGCCCATCGCAGTCGCGAAGCATCTGGTGCCGTTTCTGCCAGGACACCCCTTGATGCGTTGTGGTGGAGAACAAGCTATCGGTGCTGTGTCGGCAGCACCTTGGGGCAGTGCAGGAATCCTGCCGATCAGTTGGATGTATTTGCGGATGATGGGTGTGGCAGGTCTTGCTCAAGCGAGCAGCGTCGCCATGCTGTCTGCGAATTACATCGCCCATCGGCTCCAGCCTCATTACCCAGTGTTATTTAGAGGGCGAGAAGGCTTGGTGGCGCATGAATGCATCCTCGACCTGCGTCCGCTCAAGCGCAGTGCAGGTCTTGAGGTGGATGACATCGCCAAGCGATTAATGGATTACGGCTTTCATGCTCCAACTGTGAGTTGGCCTGTGGCGGGAACCTTGATGGTTGAACCGACAGAGAGTGAAAGCCTCGATGAGCTGAATCGTTTCTGTGATGCCTTGATTGCCATTAGGGCAGAAGTGGCGTCGATTGAGGCGGGGCAAAGCGATCGCCAAAGCAATCCGCTAAGGCAAGCGCCACACACTTTGGCTGCAGTGACAGATGACGTTTGGGAGCGTTCCTATTCCCGGCAGAAAGCGGCTTTCCCGATGCCAGAACAGGCCAAAAACAAGTTCTGGCCTGCGGTTGCACGTATTGACAATGCCTTCGGTGATCGCAATCTTGTCTGTAGCTGCCCATCTATGGAGTCATTCAAAGAATGAGAGCGGCTTGCAAGTTTCTGGCGCGAAGTGTATTTAGGAGGTAAATTTTCACCGAAAACCGAATTAAAGGTTTTGAATTCGCCCTATGTAGCAGTTTTTTCACCATACTGCTGCGCAGTGGCACCATCGCTGGGGGGACAGCATGGATAGCAACACACCAACCAAACAAGCTGAACCGACCACCATTAATGAGGGTTTGAGTCTTCCGGCTTTGCCTGATGCCTTGGAAACAGCCCTTGGCAAGGGTCATACCTTTGCTGTTGATGGCACCAATGTCGTGAGGGTTCCTTTTGGGGTTCGTCAGCCTCGCCGCCAACGTCCGGAACGTCCTGAGCGCTGGGCAACTCTTGTTTTGCCATTTCAGCCGCAGGGTCACCCGACTCCACCACCTCATGCGGCTTGATCGTCAGCTTTTTGTAGAGCGTTAGATCAATAAACTCGTCTTTTGCGAGAGACGCTAGTCAACAAGCGCTTTGGCATCTGCAAGCGAGCATGTAGGTGTCCGAAAGGGCAGGATCACCATCGGACTGCGTTCAGGCCTGATAAGCCAACTGTGATTGGCCTGCTGCATGAGGACAAAGCCTCGATAGCGAATGACAGCATCACGACTAGACCGCATGGAAGGAGCTGGGCGTATCGGCATCGCGATAGTGTAATTCTATTGGTCGTTTTATGTTCTGCGGGTGGCTGTTGTTGATGTTCTTGGCTTGTTTAGAGGCTTGAGCTCTTCAGTGTTGTTGGCAGTGCTGCTCTTTTCTGCGGTGAGCATTGGCCTCTTCTCTG
>CATBLW010000271.1 GCA_949486985.1 Prochlorococcus marinus str. MIT 9215 | reverse complement strand
CAGGAGATTGAGACCCTTTGCTTGGGTTGGTTAGACCTTGTCAGTGCCTCGCCTTTGGGTCGTGAAGAAGCGATGACCCTGTTGCTTGCAACCTTGGAAACTGTTCTGGAAGCTTCTGGAGAACATGACTCTGCTCATGACGATGATGTCGATGCCGTTTCAGACATTGATATCGATTCAGATTTAGAAGCCGACACCAACAGCGATTCCGACACTGAAGCCAAGGCTGACACCAACAGCGAGGCTGACACCAACAGCGATGCCGACACTGAAGCCGATGTCGATGCTGATGAGCAGGCCAGTGATGGTGGGTGATTCTGTTGACAGGCCAGATCCTTCTGATTCCTGAAAAGAGGTCATTGTTGAAGTTTCTGCTCTTGGCTCACTACGCTTCCGTTAGCTAGAGCTGATGAGATGGCCTCAGAGGTACGTGGCTATTGGTTGATGACTTGGCTGGGCTTGTTCGCCAATGTTGTGGCTCTGCCCGTTATCGGATTGGTGACTTTTACTAATCAAGATCTGCAAACGGTCAATATCAGCCTGGCTTTTGGCCTTGCTTGGCCAGCCGCAATTGTTGGCATCGTTGCATCCGCTGGCCTTTTGGCTGAGCGGCGATGGGGTGTCATCGTTGCCATCGTTGCTTTGTCTATGGCCTTAGCAGGGTCTTTGCCTTACGGCATTGTCCGCCTGGTTTTGGCTAAGGCATCGTTAGTGCCTGATTCTCTGGCACTTGGTGGCGTTTCCTTATTGATGTTTGTTTTGAATCTGCTGGCGCTGCTGTATTGGTGTCGTCCGATTCATCGCCAAGGTGGTCGACTTTGATCTCGCTAATGATTCTCTGATCAGTTTCCATTGCTTGCCGATTAAGTCTCTCTGGCCTTAAGCAATGAATATTTTGTTTGAAGATTCTTGGTTGGTTGCTGTTGAGAAGCCGCCAGGCTTGCTGAGTCAGCCTGGGCTGGGTGTTGATCAGCAGGATTCGCTGATTGGTCGTCTACAGGTTGCAGAGCCTCAGCTGCGGTTGGTGCATCGGCTTGATCGAGACACCTCAGGGGTTTTGTTGCTGGCGCGAGGGGCTGAGAGCTTGCGGCGTTGCAGCATGCTTTTCGAGGCGCGCCGGGTACGCAAGCTTTATCTGGCCAAGGTGGTTGGCCAGGTGAAGCGCAAATCTGGGGAGATCAGCTTCCCGATGGCTCGGCTGCAGAAGAACCCGCCCCGATATGGCAAGCATCAGCAAGGAAAAGACAGCCGATCACAATGGAGAGTTAGAAGCTGCTACGCAAAAGGCTCAACGTTATGGCTTTGGCCCTTGACAGGTCGATCCCATCAATTGCGCGCACATTTGGCAAGTATTGGACATCCGATTTTGGGGGATCCGATTTATGGCGCACAAGTTTTCACTGAAAGGATGTATCTTCATGCAACAGCATTGAGCTTTTTTCATCCTTATACAGGTCAGAGACTTCGCTTAAGAAGTAGGGCTCCATTCCTTGTTGACCAAGAGGCTTAATTAATAGAAAAGTATGGCCTTGAAAATATATATAGGCATTGATTGCTTGTTGCTTGAATGGAAGGATATTTGCCAAGTTTAAAAGTGGTTTTAAGTTCGTTTTTTCGTCCTCTTGCTGTTAATGGGGGAATGCCTTGCGTGCAGGGATGGGGTAAGGAATGCGGCGATGACGCATGCGCCTCCAAACGCGCACAAAGGCACGCACCACCAGTTCAACTTCGGCTCTACTAAGGCTGCTTTTTTTTAGCTGTCCGTCCCGTTGGCGCTGTTCAACAAGTCGGCGCACATTTGCTCCTGCTTCTGCGTCAGAAGTGTCTGGTGGAAGGGAGCGGAGAGCGGCTTCACAGCCATCCGCCAACATCAGAATTGCTGTCTCTCGGGTGCGCGGCGCTGGCCCGCGGTAACGGAAGTTTTGTTCGGGAACAGATGGATCAAGCTGCCTGGCTCGGTGTAGGAAATAACCCATCTTCAACGTCCCCTGATGTTCGGGGATGAAGTCAGCCACAGGGCGGGGTAAACGATAACGATGGGCAAGTTTCAGGCCTTCATCCACATGTGATTGGAGTATCTCTGCACTCGCTTGTGGATCATTGAGCTCATCGTGAGGGTTGTTCCCTTCCGTCTGGTTTTCGATGAACCACTGAGGAGCATGCAGCTTGCCAACATCGTGATACAGGGCTCCCGTTCGTATTAGGTCGACGTCGGCATTGATGGCTCGAGCGCCTTCTTCCGCGAGGCCGCAAATCATCATTGTGTGTTCAAAAGTTCCTGGTGCTTCTAAGGAAAGACGTCGCAGAAGAGGTCGTTCCTGATCAGCCAGCTCCATCAACCTTGCACGAGTGAGAAGTCCAAAGAAGCTTTCCAGCATCGGGATGAGCAGGATTGTCAGCATCAACAGCAGGCCCATGAGCAGGGCTTCTGAGGCCAGTTCTCCTGTGTTGCCTGCCAAGCGACTCCAGCTGCTGGTTCCTGTTATGAGCTGACTATTGAGAAGCAACCATTCGGCGAAGAGAGCACTCAACGGCAGCAAAACGGCCATCTGCAACAACTGAGCACGGCTTCGTTGGCGGCCTACCTGAAAGGCCGCCACTGCTGCGATGGCACAGGCAATCATCAAACGGCCTTCTCCGATGCCATTGACCGCTAGAGGCCATAGCAAACTCGCCACGGCCATCCATGCCAGGCCACAGGTTGTGCCAAGGCCCTGGGCAATCAATACGGTCGGAGGCACGAGCACCGCTAGAGGGCTTACAGATACCCCAAACCAAAGCTTCGCGGCCTGGGTGATCAGGAGCAATGTCAGAGCCAATAGGCCATGACGCGCCTCTAGGCGGGGCCTCTCCCTGCGCATAATCAGCAGCATGATTCCGCAGCTGGCAAGAGCCTCTGTAAAGCGAGCCACCCAGGCACCGAATACAGGGCGACGCCGCACCATCCCAAAGTGATCAAGAACGTCGTAGGCCTGGGAGCTGATCGGTTCCCCTTTGCGGGTGATTAGATCACCGCGTTTGACATCAATGCTGGGGATACCTTGTTGGGTAATCAGTTCCTCAATTTGTCGTTGAGTTTGTGCTGGATCCGTGCGCAGGTTGCTACTGCCTTGCAAGGTATAAGTCAGAAGCTTGCTGCCGAGACTGCGTGCGGGACTTTCAGGTTCGCCCAGATTGTTGAGTTGAAGGGACGTCGCTTCGCGCAGTTGCTCAAGCACTAGGGAGTTGACAAGTCCCTGCGTGAGCATGCGGTCAGAAGCACGGACGATGGCGAGATCCCAGCTTTTTTGTTCCCCTTGCGAACGTTGTTTCAGCCAGGTTTGTTCTTTTGGGGTGAGGTTGACTGGCCCAATCCGGTCGGCATCGTTGCTTTTTGCTACCCGCTCCAATTCGCCAAGATTTCTTTCCAGACGCTTTTTGATCTGAGTCGTTTCCTG
>CATBLW010000270.1 GCA_949486985.1 Prochlorococcus marinus str. MIT 9215 | reverse complement strand
CTGCAGAAGTGGAAGGTCGGTGCTGCCGGTATGACGCCCTTGGCGTGCCCATTCGGTGGCCCCGTGGCGAAACAGCCAGAGTTGCCTGTTATCCATCAATGGGAATGAATTGATCTAAGAATTTTGGCGAACCAGAAGATTGGTTTGGTCTGTGGTGTGGCGATTCAGCTTGTGATTCACAGCTTGTGATTCACTGTTTCCGATTCACTTTGGTTCTTGGTCGGTTGCGTCTAGGGAACGACGCCATCGCTGCAAGATCTTTGAACAACTAGCCCAGTGAAGGTGAACCCAGCTGGCGTGCAGCTTGCGATGGTTCCAGCCTTCTTGATGTTGCTGGACCTGCCAGCCTTCAACCATCCACAGCGCTGCTTGCTGTTTCCCGATCGATTTGTTCAGTTGCCAGCGGTGAAATTCATGACCGATTAGCTGTTCACCCTTACGAACGATGAGCCCGTCTTTTATGGCTTTGAGCGTTCGGTAACCCACTTTTAGGGTGCCTTTCTTGGCCTGGAAGGGCAAAAGGCCTGCCATGGGGTGGCTGCATCCATCAAGATCAGTGAGGCTCTCTCCAAGCAAAAGCATTCCGCCACATTCGGCATAAAGCGGACGTTGCCTGAACCAGCCTCGTAATTCGGCCAGGCTGCGTGAACATTGGCTCAATCTTTCTGCATGTTGCTCCGGAAAACCACCAGGAAGGATCAAGCCTTCTGCTTCTGAAGGGATGGGCTCGTCTTCAAGTGGTTTCCAGGGAACGATCGGCATCCCCAGCGCCTCTAGGCATTCACTGGTTTCTGGATAGCGAAAGTGAAAGGCGTCATCTTGGGCGACGGCAACGGGGCGCAGCCGAACGTTGGATGTGTTGGCCTGTTCGCTAATCAGGTTATGGATCGGATCTGTCTTAGCGGCAGGAGCGTTGAGCAACCTCCTGAAGCTGCCAAGATCGAGATGGGTTTCTGCTAGTGCTCGCCAGGATTCAAGACGAGCCTCTAGGTGCTGTAGTTCATGGACAGGCGCCAATCCGAGATGTCGGCTTGGCAAGTTGAGCTGGTCATTTCGCGGTAAACAACCGAGCAGTTTGACGTCAATGCTTTTAAGCACCTCCTTCAGCAGCTGTTGGTGTCGAATGCTGTTGACTCTGTTCAGCACGACCCCTGCGACGGTGAGTTCTGGGTCATGGTTGCGAAATCCCTGCACGAGGGCAGCCAGGGACGCCGCTTGTCCGCTTGCATCGATAACGAGTACCACTGGCAGCCCAAGTTGCCGAGCGATGGCAGCAGTGCTGCCTTCTGTAGAGGTGCCGACACCATCAAACAGACCCATCACCCCTTCGATCAGGGCAAGATCGGTCGATCCAGAGAAGCCATAGAAACTCTTGGTGACCCAATCGGGGCCGCAGAGCAGTTGATCAAGATTGCGGCAGGGTCTGCCTGATGCAGCGGTTAGTTGCTGCGGATCGAGATAGTCAGGCCCTACTTTGAAGGTCTGGATCGTCAGGCCGCTGCAGCGTGCCCATGCTGTTAAGGCAAGACTGAGAATTGTTTTTCCAGTGCCACTCGCCGGGGCAGCAATCACACAGGCCATGAATGGCAGTGGCTCGAGAAGGATTCAGTTCGGTGGAAATTTAGGAGTGCAGCTTGGCCGCTAGCAGGGCGGCGGAACTGAGCAAAGGGTTTGTGGTGTCGTGGCCTCCACTGAGAATTCTGGCGACATCCATTTCTACAGAGTCGAGTTGGATGGGCACGACATCTTCCAACAATTCCATGTTGGCCATGCCACCAGCTTCTAGTCGCATGCAGCCACCAGATTCGGCACAGAGGATCACGCAGACGGCGTGTTGGGGTTGATCATCCGGCTTGCAGATCAATCTGACGCCAACAATTTGACCCGGATGAATGCTGGGTTGGCCCACCGGCACGGGCATCAGGCGGAACTGCACAGCAATGCCATCGGAACGTTGGAACTCAGCGCTAATGCCTCCCCCATCAACTTCTTTAGAGGTCTGCAAATGCCAGCCGAGGCGATCAGCGATCCAGGCTGACAACAGCAACCCTTGTACAGGGTGATCACCTTCAACGTCGATGTCGAGCTGAACAACGTGATCGAGGGCAGCGCGGCGTTGCGGGGGATCAAAAACCATGGCGAGGGTTTCTCGCCAGCTCCTTAGTCGCAACCAGTTCAGATCATTTAAGGCTTGGCCTGCTTCAATCCGTTCTTTGATCAGATTCAGACAGCTGCGTGGATTGCCAAGAGCTGTGTCGATGATCAGGCGTCTTGGTGGTGAAATCAGGCGATTGAGAAGATCTGGGGCTTCATCCAGGCTGCCGTTCCACCAAACCCAGGAGGGAAGCTCTCTGGGTAAGAGCGGATCAAGAATCTCCAGTCCTTGAGAAAGTGCTGGTTGATCGCCACGTAACACAACCACATCGCCGCAGGCAGAGCTGCCGCCCCCTTCTTCGGGCAGGGGGCAATAAGCGGCAACGAGCGTTTCTAGGCCATGTCCCTCATCAATGGTTGGCGCCAAGGTGATCAAGCGTCTTGGTTGAAGCGCGCTGATCGGAGCATCAATGTGCTCGCCGCGTTGATCGTCAACAGTTTGGTTGCTATTCAGGCTGGCAAGGGCTGTTGCCACAGTTGCGGCGAATGGAGGCGTGCTGTGCGGCAGATCAGCCTCTAGAACAGCCTGGCGCGCAGCTTGAGTCAGCTCCTGTCGTTGTGCTCCGATTATCGGCCCGTCGAGCTTTCCAGTCCTGATCAGATGCTGTTCTACCCAAGCTGGCTGCCAGATCAGCAGGCAGAAGGTATTGGCTCCATCGTTACCAGGTTGATCATTTGTCCAAAGCTGATCGAGATAGTTCGGCACCTCTGATGGCGGAAGACGCAGAGGGGTTTGAAGCGTTAGCTGGGGAGACATTGGCGGCCGCTGTTATATGAAGAGGAAAAGTTCAGAAGAGAATTTTTTTAAAGTTCAACATTGATCAGGGACGTCGCCAGAGCAGGCCATCGCGGGCAAGCAGGGCATCGGCAGCCGCAGGGCCCCATGTGCGCGATTCGTAGGGATGAATTGGTAATTGCCAGGGGCTGTCTTCAATCAGCTCAAGCAGAGGTGTGTACAGCCGCCAGGCTGCTTCAACTTCATCGTTGCGTGTGAACAGCGTGGGGTCGCCGAGCATGGCGTCGGCCAGGAGTCGAACGTATCCCTCGTCGGAGGGCTCTCCAAAGGATTCGTCATAGGAGAACTCCATGTCCACTGGTCTGCTGCGCATGCCAGAACCTGGTGATTTCACCTCGAAGCGAAAATCGGCGCCTTCATCTGGCTGAATCCGCAGGATCAATTGGTTGGCTGTAGGGCTGCCACCGGCGGCATCAAACAGGTGAACAGGTGCTTCACGAAAGGTGAGCACAACTTCACTGAGTCTTTTGGCGAGGCGTTTCCCCGTACGAACGTAAAAAGGAACACCTTGCCAGCGCCAATTGTCGATGAAAAGCTTCGTCGCAACGTAGGTTTCCGTGGTGCTATTGGGGTCCACGCCGGGCTCTTGCCGATAACCGAGCAGTGGTGCGTCTTTGGTCCCGCCTGGGCTGTATTGGCCACGGATGCAGCAGTTCCAGGGCTCCTCTTCATCGGCTAGGCGAGCAGCTTGCAGCACTTTTGCTTTCTCATTTCGGATCGCCTCTGGATCAAATCGACCAGGTGGTTCCATGGCCGTGATTGCCAGCATCTGGGTGAGATGGTTTTGCACCATGTCTCTTAGGGCACCAGAACTTTCGTAGTAGCCGGCACGTTCTTCAACGCCAACGGTTTCAGCTGCGGTGATCTGAACGCTGGAGATGTAATTCCGATTCCAAATCGGTTCAAAAATGGTATTAGCGAACCTGAGCACAAGAATGTTTTGGACTGTTTCTTTGCCGAGATAGTGATCGATGCGAAAGATCTGGTTTTCTTGAGTGCAGCTTTGAACGATCCTGTTCAGGGATTGGGCACTGCCGTAATCCCTGCCGAAGGGTTTCTCGATCACCACTCGACTTCGTTTGGGATCGCTTAGTAGGCCAGCATTGGCGAGTGCTCTGCAGCCACTGCCGTAGAAAGTCGGCGAGACGGATAGATAGAAGGTTCGGTTGCTGCGGGTTGCGCGTAAACGATCAATTTCCTCAAGTCGTGTTGCCAGCTTCTCGAGGTCTTCCGGTTTTTGGAGGTCGACAGGTTCGTAAAAAAGGCTGGCGGAGAATTGATCCCAAGCCAAGCGGTTGGCCTCGACTTTCTCGCCAAGTGCATCAGCCATTTTTTGACGAAACTCTTCGTCGCTCCATGGACGGCGGGCGCAGCCAAGAACGGCAAATTCACTGGGAAGGCGTCGCTGTTTGAACAACTCAAACAGGGCAGGAACAAGTTTGCGATGGGTGAGATCGCCGCTGGCACCAAAGATGACCAGGCATTGCGGCGCAATGACGCGTTCCTGCCGCAGTCCAACCCGCAACGGGTTCGTTGTTGTAACGCTCATGAGACACGGACCTCTGCCGATGGGGTTAACCATCAATCAAAGAATTCAAAGTGCTGAGGAGCATCTCGCCATGTTTTGTCGCCGTATGCCAAAAAAGCTTTGCCAGAAAAGATTTGGCAAAAATGAAAAAGCCCGCCGTTTTAGGCGGGCTGAAAGAACCAGATTGAAAGACAGTGGTTGACCAGCTGATCTTCAGTAGGTCTCGACGTGCCAGCGATCAGCCTTCTTGAGTTGAGGGCGAAGTTCAGACCAATTGATTCCTTTGGCAGCCGCTGCCGTGGTCATGGCTTCGTCGATGCCGGGCTCCATGCCTTTAAGCCCACAGATATAGACATGCGTTTTGGGGTTTTCGATCAATTTGAAGATCTCATCAGCGTGCTCCATAACCTTGTCTTGGATATACATCCTGCCGCCCTTGGCATTTTTCTGTTCACGACTAATGGCTTTGGTGTATTGGAAGTTCTCGGGGAACTCGCTCTTATAGCGATTGAAGTCTTCGTCGTACAGCAAGTTGGCTGTATAGGGAGCGCCCATGAATAGCCAGGCCTTGCCACGGAAGTTCCAGCCATTTTTCGTCCGCTCAGCAGGTTCAAACATGCGGCGAAGATAGGTTCGCATTGGCGCGATGCCAGTACCCGTGGCCAGCATGATCACGTTGCAGTCCTCTTCCTCAGGCAAGAGCATCTCTTTGCCGACTGGGCCGGTGATCTTCACCTTGGATCCAGGTGCGATATCGCAGAGATAGGTGGAGCAGACGCCGTTGATTGTTTCTCCATCCTTTTCGTACTGGAGTTGGCGAACACACAGGGAAACGGTGTTGTCTGCCATGTTGTCGCCGTGGCGGCTACTGGCGATTGAGTAGAGCCTGATTTTGTGAGGCTTGCCTTTTGCATCCTCTCCAGCAGGGATGATGCCGATGCTTTGTCCTTCTACGTAATTAAATTTTGGATCGCTGCCTGCCAGGTTGAAGGTGATGTGCTGGACCCTGCCAGTAGCACCTTCTTTGAGCAAGCTGTAGTTATCAAGCACACTGCCTTCAAAAGGTGTCTTGGGCTTGTAGAGATTCACGGGGACTGCGGCATGAGCAGCCTTGCGGGCGGCTTTTGCAGCATCTGCAGCTGATGTTGCAGGTGTTGCGGTTTTTGCCGGAGTTGTCACAGCAGGCTGACTAGCCACTTTTGTTTCAGGCTTGGTTGGGGCCTGGTTCGATGGCTTTGATGGTTGCTCGGATTCACTGCTCACACTTTTAAAGCGGGCCTTGATGAACCAGAACAAAGCAACAACAATGGGTACATGGGCAATTCCACCTAGTACCACTTGAGTTTGGTTGAAAGCCATAAAGAGCCGAAACGCGATGGCGAGACACTACTTGGAAGCCGAGAAAATGAGCGAGGTCAGAGGTCAGGATTGGGTTACGTTTGTTCACTGGCACAGCAAAGAACGTGAGGAGCTGATCAAGTTCCTTAAGATCGTCTCAATATTCTTCTGAGCTAAAGCGCAGCCTCTCCATTGGCATCTCTTCAAGGTCTAAAAAGTCCTGTTGATTCTGCGCTTACCGAGTCGCTAGACACTGTGGCGCTCAAGCGACAGACCATCGAGCAGACGATGGAACGGCTCCCGAAAGGTACCCGGAGGCTCGCTGTTCAGTTGCGCACGCCCATCTCAACCTCTTTGCTCTGGGCTGTTCTTACCGATTACGACAAGCTCAGTGAATTCATCCCCAACCTTGTCAGTAGCAATGTTGTGTCTCGAGAAGGTGACAGAGTTCATCTGAAGCAGGTCGGCAGTCAACAGTTGATGGGCTTGAAGTTCACGGCTCAGGTGGAGCTGGAGTTGGTTGAAAACATCAATGAAGGCCAGTTGACATTCAAAATGCTCAAAGGTGATTTCAGGCGTTTTGAAGGGGCCTGGAGCATGCGTTCATTGAATGAAGAAGGAACCTCTCTTCTTTATGAGCTAACCGTTCAAGGTTGTATCGGCACTCCCGTGGGGTTGATTGAACAGCGTCTGAGAGAGGATTTAACGGCCAACCTTTTAGCCGTTGAGAGACAGGCGTTAAGCCTTCAGGCTTGAGCTTGAGGTCTAAGGCTCCTGAGGATTGGCGTTGAAGATTGCAGTTAGCAGATCTTCATTCTCCGCTCATCTGCGCATTTCAAGACATACCAATGAGTCTGGATTGAGTTTTCACAAAAACAAACCATCGAGTTTGTGATCAAATTCAGTTGGATTGTTTTTCTGAATCCTTTGTTTTTTGGCGCCTTCTTGCTCTGAAGCAGGCTTAGCGCCGGATTAATGGATACCCCCAAGGGGATTCGAACCCCTGTCGCCTCCGTGAAAGGGAGGTGTCCTAGGCCTCTAGACGATGGGGGCGAGGCCGTGATCGCATCTGACTTTGCATCTGATCACCAGGGAAAGCTACGGGCCCGCCTGACCCTCCGTCAAGGAGCCTGGCTCTTGCTTTTGTTCCTGTCCTTGCCAGACAGGAATGGTGAAGTAGAAGCAGGCTCCTTTGTCGGGTTCGGAGACGACCCAGATTCGACCGCCATGAACTTCAACGATCCTGCTGCAGACGGATAAACCGACTCCGAAGCCAGCGGTGCGACCTGAAGTTTGTGGCAGTCGTACCCGATCTAGAAAAATTCTTTGCTGTTCAGCTTCTGGAATGCCAGGACCGCTATCACAAACACTTATTTGCAGCCATTGACTTGTGCGGTGAAGCATCGTCAGCGAGATTTTGCCACCGTCTTGAGTGAATTTGAGGGCGTTTCCCAGAAGGTTGAGCAACACCTGTCGCATTCGCCGTTGATCAGCAAAGACCTTTGGCAAATCGGAGGGCATGTCCGTATGGATGCCAACGTCTCTCCCTAACCACTGCTTCTCAAGCTCCAGGATTGCTTCAGCAGCGACGCTGGCGAGGTCAAGACGTTGTGGATTGAAGAGAGATTCCCAACGTGTGCTGCCAACTTCGAGAAGCTCTTTCGACAACACTTCTATTTCCTCTAGACGCCTGGTGATCACGTCTTGAAAGCGGTCAAGGTCGATTTGTCCAAGCCGTTGGCTTTGAACAGCTAGAGCGGCAGCGGTAAGGGGTGTCCTTAATTCATGGGCCACCATTCTCAGCAAGCTTTCTTGGGAGTGGAGGCGATCGATGAGAGTTTCGTTCTCCTGGCGCAAAACCAGGAGTTGGTCTTCGAGTTGCAGTTCTCTCTGGGTGCGGCTGCCGTCGAGTTCTGGGGGGGTAAGGCTCAGGCCTAGGCCGCTGACAACTCCTTCCTTCTGCCATCGGGGCAGCCAGCCTCTCAATTGCTGGAAGATGCTGCTGCCTGCGAACACCTGCTTTGGGGCAGGGGCAAGCTTGATCAGGGCAGGAATGGCAACCAGACGATGCAGCTCGAGCAGTTCTGGCTGCTCAACAGGATTCACAACCTGTAGAGCTACATCGAAGCCGCAGTCTTCGCTTTCCAGGAACTTGACCAAAGCTCTTATGTCACCCCTGGAGAGGTGGTGGCGATCGGCCACAAGCAGCAGGGTTAGCTGTTGCCGACGTTTATCTTTGACCCCATCCACAGCGGCGGGCGCCTAGCAATGTTGAGGCTCACCTTATGAGCTTTTGCATCAAGCTGCTAATTCGCTAAGACGTTAGGGAACAGTCTGTTGCCGAGTGAAAGCCAGTGTTATGTGTTTCGTCCCTTCGGAGAGCAAGGGTTAATCCCTCGTTCCAGGCGTTCCTGTGAACGATCCGAGGATCAATCTCGACAGCAATTTGCGACGCTGGTTTGCCCGTACCCTTGGCCTTTGGCGTTCTCGGAGACAGTATTTATTTGATAACGATGAGGTCTTTCATGTGGATATGGTCATCCGCGTGGAAATGTTCGCGGAACTTGAAGATGGAAACACTCGCTATCGCTTCAGCTGGTGGCCTGAGAAGGATTCCGATTTGTTCGTGAAAAAGCCCAGGTATCAGCGACAGGGAGTGATCGAAGCCACCCTTTGGGGGCACAAGCTGCTGAGGAGCAAGGCCTACCTTGATGATTCTCCTGTCAAGACAAGTATTCGCCAGGTTGATGAACACGAGTCGATTTTTGAATCCCACTATGAAAATTGGGACATTCTTGAGCATGCTCGCCTGATTGATCAGGATCGATATCGCTCTAGGGCTATCTACAGCTGGGCTGATGGCGAGCTGAAAATCATGGAACATCACCACGAAATCCGCCTTGAGGAGGCCTCGAAGCCGATTGAGGAGTAATACTCTTGCTGCTAAATGAATGGCTTTGTTAGCAGCTTGAAAATAGGGGTGGTTAACACCTGGCTAGATAAGGCACCATGACCACGTATTCAGGATCAGATCCTTTGCATAACCTTCCTCGTCGACTGCGTTTAGCTCTTGCCGCACCATTGCTCGTTGCTTCCATTGGTCTGATCAGTCCGGCTGCACATGCTCAGAGCGCAGGTGGTGACAAGAGTCCCCCAGCAACGAACGAAGATGTTTTCCTTTATCGGGGCATGGGCTCTTCCTATGTCTGCAATGCTCGCGCTGCAGGCGTTGAATTCCCTAAGGCGGTTGGGATCGCTGCAGCTACTTACGTTCAGATCCTTAGTGGTCGCCATGGCGGCGTGGTGGCATCTGCAGGAGATAAGAAGCTCACCAATAAGCAATTGTTTTCTGGTGCTGAGTTTCAGATCATCACCGGTGCTATGACTTTCTGCCCTAAAGAAGTGCCTGCTGATGTAAAGGCAAAGGTTGAGGAAGCTATGAAGAAACAGCAGGAAAAAAGCAAGAAGAAGTAGTGAAATAGCTGCTGAAACCATTCGGTAATTGCATTGATTGCAGTTGCCGAGTTTTTTTTTGATATCAATATTCTCAGTTAACTCTGTAGGCAATCAACTCCTACAAGTCATGACTTCTCAATCTCATCGTTGACTATGGCAGTACAGCCCAATCCGCCACAAGGGGTGAATGGCCCGATCCGCTTGGGGGAATACGTCCCGTATCCTTTTTTGATCCCCACCATTGAACTTGATTTTATCGTTGAAGATGATGTTGTAAGGGTCTCCAGTTGTATGCGGGTGGAGCCACGCTCTGCTGTCAGTGTTCCCATGTTGCTTAAGGGAAATGATCTCGAGTTGGAGAGCATCAGTGTTGATGGAAATAGGTTGAACGGTGATAATTTCAAGCTCAGTTCGAGTGAACTCGTTCTTCATCAGCCTCCAGCTCAGCCTTTTGAGTTAAGGATTGATTGTCGGATTGATCCGTTTAGCAACACCTCATTAGAAGGTCTTTATTCAAGTGGTGGAATGCTTACCACCCAATGTGAAGCCGAAGGTTTTCGTCGGATCAGTTTTCATCCTGATCGTCCCGATGTTTTAAGTCGTTATCGGGTGCGGATTGAGGCGGATCAATCTCATTACCCGGTTCTGCTTTCAAATGGTAATCAGATTTCTTCAGGCCTTACTGATCACTCTCCAGGTCGCCACGAAGCGATTTGGGACGATCCATATCCAAAGCCGTCTTATCTTTTTGCCCTCGTTGCTGGTGTTCTTGAAGAGGTTCAGGACAGCTTTATAAGAAAGTCTGGCCGATCGGTTTTATTGCGATTGCATGTTGAGTCAGGAGATCAGCCCTACACAGCTCATGCCATGGCCTCCCTGAAGAGAGCCATGGCTTGGGATGAGGAGGTTTATGGATTGGAATATGACTTGGATGAATACAACATCGTTGCTGTGCGCCATTTTAATATGGGTGCGATGGAGAATAAAAGCCTAAATATTTTTAATTCCAAGCTTGTATTGGCTGACACTGAATCAACAACAGATGCAGAACTTGAGAGAATAGAAAGCGTTGTTGCTCATGAATACTTCCATAATTGGACTGGGAATCGAATCACCTGCAGAGATTGGTTTCAGCTTTCGCTAAAAGAAGGCCTAACCGTATTCCGTGACCAATCTTTCACTGCGGATCTTCATTCGCAGGCAGTAAAGCGGATTGAAGATGTATCGATGCTTCGCAATACTCAGTTTAGAGAAGATTCAGGCCCTACTGCTCACCCAGTTAAACCTAGTGAGTATTACGCCATTGATAATTTCTACACGACAACGATTTATGAGAAGGGCGCTGAATTGATTCGGATGCTTCATACTTTGCTGGGCCATCAGCGTTTTATGGCTGGCATGGCTGTTTATGTGGAGCGATTTGATGGCACTGCAGCAACTACAGAAGAGTTTGTAAGTGCTATTGCTGATGGTGCTTGTCTGAATGGGGAGGAACTTGGCTTTGATCGTCATCAGTTTGAACGTTGGTATCACCAGGCCGGCACGCCACAGGTTTCTATCAAGCGCTATTGGGATTCAAAACTTGGAACCCTGAGCCTGCAGGTTTCGCAATCGACTCCAGCGACTCCAGGTCAGCCTGATAAACAACCGTTGGTCATTCCATTGGCCATTGCCGTGATCGGTGAAGAGGGTCGAGTCATCAAGGATCAGCTGCTTGTTCTTGATCGTGTTGAGGAGAACATTTCAATAACCGATCTTCCACTAGCGAGCAACCCTCCGGCACTCTCCTTATTTAGGGGCTTTTCAGCTCCTGTGACTTGGCAAATGGATGTCTCCTTGGAGGAGTCATTGCATTTGCTGAAATTTGATGATGACCCCGTTGCTCGTTGGGAGTCTGGCCAGGTCGTTTGGAGAAAGGTTCTGCTGGCTAGGGCCGCACAAGTGCCCAATCAAGATATTGAGCAACGTTTGCTTTTGGCCTTAGCTCAGTTGATTGAATCTGAGGGTGATCCCTCCCTATTAGCAACGTTGTTATCCATGCCTGGTTTGGCCGAGCTGGAGTCAGCTCAAGACCTTGCAGATCCTTTAGGGCTTTATGAGGCTTTTCAGTCGCTCAAGCTGTTACTAGGGACAAGCCTCCAGTCAGTTCTCCAGGATTTGCTAGATCGCAGTCGCTCTGCCTGGTCTGCTAACTGGCCGCTGGGTCAGGGAGAACGGAGCCTTACAGCATTGGCATGGGGCTGGTTGGCTGCTGCAGGCGATATTGATGTTCGCCTTGAGGCCCTAAAGGCTGTTGATGGTCCGTCGATGACGCTTGCTCGAGCGGCTATGAGGGCCTTGCAAGCTGTTGATTGCCCTGAACGAGATAAGGCCTTAAGCAATTTTTATGATCGATGGAAAGATCGACCAGTGATTCTTGATGCCTGGTTCGCGCTTGAAGCCTCAACTCCTCGAGCCAATGGGTTGGAAAGAGTTAGCCAATTGTTGGAGCATCCCCGCTTTGATCCCATGGCTCCCAACGCTGTAAGGGCAGTGCTTGGTGGCTTTGCTGGTAATACTCCGGTGTTTCATGCCGTTGATGGCAGTGGTTATTGCTTTATGGCAGATCAGCTGATTGCTGTTGATCAGCGCAACCCGATTACGGCCTCTCGAATGGTCAAGGTGTTCAGTCGATGGCGAAGTTATGCACCATCAAGACGGGATGCAATGGTTGTAGCCATCGAAAGGCTTGCCTCTGCAGAACTCTCTTCCAATACTCGTGAGGTTGTGAATCTCATACAGGATTGATTGCAAGTATGCGGATTGAGTTGAGTCCTAAATAGCGCCTGAGTTGACTTTTGGTGTGACCATCAGCATGGAATATTCTCTATTTAGAATGGATTCTCTTGAAGGAATCACGACGATACTCCTTACTGCTTGGTCCGCTAAATTCTCCCCATAAGCCTTCCCAGAAGAAATAAATCACGCCATGACCTCGTTCTGCTGAAAGGCGTACT
>CATBLW010000269.1 GCA_949486985.1 Prochlorococcus marinus str. MIT 9215 | reverse complement strand
GCCCGAAATGGCACCAGTTCTGCGTTGTTGAGTCGTTCTTGGTTGTGTCCAAGAATCGGCAGCTCTAAATGGGAATCCGTTTCTGTATCGCCATGGCCAGGGAAATGTTTGGCGCAGCCAAGAATTCCTGCGGAGCTGAGCCCGCGGTGAAATGCACAGCTCAGTTCAGAAACTGTTTCGGGATCTTCACCCCAGGCTCTGACGTTGATGACTGGATTGGCTGGATTGTTGTTGATGTCGCAAACGGGGGCTAGCACCCAATTGAGGCCGCAACTTTTGGCTTGTTGGCCAGTGCAACGGCCGTAGCGTTCGGCGAGTGCAACGGCTCGCTCCGGCTCCTTTTGGAAAAGTTGTCCTAGTGCTAGCGGTGGAACCAACCAGGTGCCTCCTTCAAAGCGTTGGCCAACTCCTTCCTCGACATCCGCGCAGATTAGTAGCGGTGCTTGTGCCCATTGGCGCAGGTTCTTGCAGCGACTGATTACCTCAGTTGTTGTTCCACCCAACAGGATGACCCCACCAACGCCATCGCTCAGAAGGCGTTGAAGTTTTTTATTGCTTAGCTCCCAGCGTGGATAGCGACGCTGGTGATCGCTGGCATGTCCACTAGCTCGTACGACAACGAGTTCGGCTACTTGGCGGCGCAGAGGAGAGTGATTGGCTGTAATCACATCTGGTCATTGTTGGCCGTTGCATCGTCGTTGTCTTTTGAATTCTCAGCCTGCCCCTCTCGCTTCTGTTCCAGTTGGCTCAGGAGGCTCAGCACTGAAGCCCCCTTGCCGATGCCTCGATCAAGCACAAATCGCACCTCGGGGGCGCGACGCATTTTCAATCTTCGACCCAGTTCGCCCCTGAAGAACCCACTAGCTGCGTCCAGTCCTGCCATGACTGAAGCACGTTCGCTGTCATCACCGTAAATACTCACAAAAATCTTGCAGTGCTGCAGATCTCCAGACACTTCCACTTCTGTGATGCTCACCATCCCCTGATGCACCCTTTCGTCTCGGATGCCATGAAGAAGAAGCTCGCTGGTTTCCCTACGAATCAACGCCGCCACCCGCTCAACTCGACGCCCTTGTGCCATGACTAATTCACTGTTGGTGGTGTCACCATGGCATGCGTGACCAGGGCGAGGCTGATCACTCCACTGATCACGGCGCTAATCATCGCTATGGCAGTGACGGGATTGCTGCGGCGCCTCGACAATGGCTCGAAGTAGGCATTAACCAAGCCAAGAACAAAGGCAATCAGGTATCGGGGATACCGTGACAAGTTGAGGAATAATTCTTTCATGTTCTGTTATTGCAAGGGATCCCCGGAATGGGTGTGCTGGATTTGAGCGAGTTTTCCCTAGGCACTGACGTCATTGATGAAGCAACAGCCCAGATTGCGCAACAGCTCCGTTAGTGGTTTGTTGCGCAATCTGCGTGTAACCGGTGATACATGTCCACTGTAGTGAGGCGGCAGCCTTGATGGAATTTCAGTTGAACGCGATTGAATTCAAGTTTGTTGGCGTAAAGCTGTTGAATTTTGCCGCCTATTTTCTTGGCATGATGGTCTTGAGGGAATTTTATTTTGCTGCTGATGCGGTTCCTTGCAGATGATCATGGCCTGATTGCTTTGAATCACTTGCTCTAGCTTTCTGATTATAGATTTGCTCTTTAGAAGGCTCCTGCTTCTTAAGATGATCGGCTGAATCAATCATTGCTTAGGTCATTTAATTCTGGGTGATGTTGGAAAATTGATTTGTGAGATTCTGCTTGAGCTGGAAAGAATATGGGCTCTCTTCCTCGACGTATTGATAAGCCTTATGGGTGGCTTCTTGTCTTGGTTTTGGCTTCTTGTGAGTAGTGAATGGAGATGCTTGGATTGTTGATTGGCGGCGTTGAACCTGTTGCCAAGATAAGGTTGTTGCAATGCATGGGCATCGCTTTTTGTTTTGAGTTTGTCATCAACTCTGGATGTGTTTGTGCTTTCTTGAT
>CATBLW010000268.1 GCA_949486985.1 Prochlorococcus marinus str. MIT 9215 | reverse complement strand
TTGATTCTCATGGGTGCTAATGCGGAAGAGCTTTTGAAGCACGTTTCACCTTTGGCCTTGGAGGATGCATGGTTTATGGCAAAGCGTTATTGGCCTGGTGCGCTCACCTTGGTTTTGCCAGCAGCGAATGAATTGGTGGCGGCTCTGAATCCAGGATCTGAAACGCTTGGGATGCGCGTACCAGCCTGTAGGAGCACCAGGGATTTGCTGAAGCAAAGCGGCCCTCTGGCAACCAGCAGCGCCAATCTTGCGGGAGCTGCGCCAGCTGAGAATGAAGAGGCGGCGACTGCCGCTTTCCCCTTGTTGCCACTTTTGGGTCCATTGCCTTGGCCCAAGCCTTCTGGATTGGCAAGCACAGTGCTTGCTTGGCAAGGAGAAGGATGTTGGCAGTTATTGCGTCATGGTGCTGTGATACCTGAGATGGTGCGTTATTCATGCTCTGGCTGATCGGCTTGGTGTTGCTTCTTCAGGCCATTTTTCATTGGCTTTTGGAGCCGATCATTGTTGTCAGTAGTCCAGTCTTTGAGCTGAGTGGGTTTGGCTGGGCTTTGTTGCTTCTAGGGGCCTGGTTGGTGGCTGGACAGGGCGAAAGCAAAGGCTCTGGCTGAAAGCAAAGGTTCTTGCTGAAAGCAAAGGTTTTGGCTGAAAGATCAGGCGACCAATCGTTGTAGGTGAGGCACTACAGAGCCCAGCTGCGGGGCGTTCTCTGCGCTGATCTCGTGAGCCGATAGAGCCCTGAGCTTTTCAGCTGAGAGGTGTTTGGATTGATGCCGGCTAGCGGATTTGAACCGTTGACCTTCGCTTTACAAAAGCGCTGCTCTACCACTGAGCTAAGCCGGCAATCATGAGAGCTTAGCGATAGCTGCGCACCTCTTTTGCTGCTGAGTGGTCAGCAGCCATAACGTCAGCTCGAGGCGGCTGTGGCATCCAGTTTTGGCAAGTGCATGACTGATGTGACTTTCTACAGTTCGACGACTGAGAACCAGTCTCTTGGCAATGCAGCGGTTGCTGAGGCCTTCAAGAAGCAAATTCACAACTGACTTCTCGGCTGGGCTTAGGGCGTCGATTTGATTGCTTTGGTTCAGATCAGAAGCGTTTGATTCTTGGCAAGGCAGCATCAGGCCATGGCAACTAATCAGAGGATTCCCCAGCTTCCGATTCTTTTGACTCTTCTGCTTCTTTGGTTTCGCTGGGCTCTTGATCTTCAGATTCATCAGCCTTGCTGGGTGGATTCGCTGCAGGCTTGATCGAGCGTTTGATCGGCAAGTTGGCCACCAGTGCGGTCATGCGATCTTCTGTTTCCAGGCTGACTTCACCGCCTTCGAGATCGATCTCCACGTATTTGGCCACCACTTCAAAAATCTCACGTCGCATCTGTTCAAGCAGTTCAGGGCTTAGATCACTTCGATCATGGGCAAGAACAAGTTGAAGGCGCTCTCGAGCCGTGGTTGCACTAGCAGGCTGACGCCCCAGCAACTTGTTGAGGATGTCACGCAGGGTCATCGCCATCGCTTCAGAAGATCTTTGTTTGCATCAGTTGCCACAGCTTGGCGCGTAGTCCTCGTCCTTCTTTGGCTGGATCCATAAGAGGAACGTCTTCGCCCTGCAGACGGCGAGCAATGTTGGCGTAGCCGCGAGCCGCAGGCGAATTGCTTTTGGTGAGAGTGAGTGGCTCGCCACGATTCGTGCTCACAATCACCTGCTCGTCTTCCAGTAGCAAACCAAGTAATGGCAGGGCAAGGATGTCGGTGACATCATCTGCGGCGAGCATTTCCTGGTTCGCCATCATCTTGGGCCGAACTCGATTGAGCACCAGTTGAATGGGAGACACTCCCTGGGTGTTGAGTAGGCCGATGACCCTATCGGCATCACGGACGGCGGAGACTTCAGGGGTTGTGACAACGATGGCTTCCTTTGCTGCCGCAACAGCATTTTTGAAGCCGTCTTCAATCCCCGCTGGGCAATCAATCAATACATAGTCGAATTGTTCGGCCAGCATCGAGGCAATGCGCTGCATATCCTCGGGCTTGAGCCACTCGAGCATTCGCGGGTTGCCGGCAGGCAGAAGCGCGAGGTTGGGTTCCTGTTTGTGCTTAACAAGGGCTTGGTCGAGTCTGCAGCTCTCGGCAAGAACTTCCTGTGCGGTGTAGACGATTCGGTTTTCTAGACCAAGGAGTAGGTCGAGGTTGCGCAAGCCAAAATCTGCATCCAGCACAACAGTGCGAATACCTTGCCGACCAAGAGCAATGCCCAGGTTTGCGGTCAGGGTGGTTTTGCCGACCCCCCCTTTCCCAGAGCAGATCAGGATGGTGCGTGTCGTTGGCGCCACGGGCCACTGAAAAGTGCGATCAGCCTAATTGGCCTGGCAATAGGCCTTGCTCAATTGGGCATGGGTTGTATGCGAATCGGTTCGTTCTAGCCACTCCCTGACTACTGACTGACAGCTCAATTGTTCAAGGGATTTGTTGTTGCTGGATTGATCAAGATTGTGTCGCCTTCAAGACGCGCTTCTTCCGCTAATCCAACTTGGGGTTGCTCTTCTGGGCCTCTGGCGACGGCATCAGCAATGCGCAGTTGCAATGGCCTCAGCTGCATGGCCACGATTGTTGCTTGCTTGTTGCCATGTTGGCCTGCGTGCGCAATTCCGCGCAGTCGACCCCAAACCATCACATTGCCGCCTGCCGAAATGCGAGCACCTGGGTTGACATCTCCTACGAGGAGAACATCACCTTCTGCGTTGAGATGGTCTCCAGATCGCAGGGTTCCTTGGTGGAACAGCAGTTTTGTATTGCTGATGGGGTTGATCTTCTCAACCTTGGGCTTGCTTGCTTCTGTTTGTTCAGGATTGAGATGCGTTGGATAGCCAAGGGCATTCGCGCTGACGATGGTTTCCGGCAGGCTGGCGTAAATGCGGCTGATCTCGATACCAGCCTCTTTCATCAGAGTTGTTAGTTGGACTAGCTCTCGGCAACCAAGCTGCCAGTCACGACAATCGATTTCGGCAGGGCCAGGACCTATTTCGTTGATTGTTGCTGGCAGGGTTTCACGCCAATGAGCTTGTCGAAACAAGGGCAGCGTCAGGCGCCGTAGCTCCGATTTACTCAGTTCCATTGGCAGAGCACATCTCTTGAAAGGACCCTAGGCAGCTGAATCGAGGATGTTCATCTGTTGTTGAAGCTCCTCATGGATCTCTCCTGGATGGATCAACCAGGAGGCGTCTGCTGGATTGCTTAAGCTCGCGACCAATGGAGAAGCATGCTCTAGAGCTTTGAGCTGTTTCCCATCCCAAAGCCTTAGCCCGCCTTTGTAGGGGTGATACCCATGAATTTGCTGATGGCTTAATCCACAACAGATTCCTGGATCCAGATTGTGCTGTTCCGCCAGCTTTCTAGCCAGGGCAAGAGCCTCGAGTTGGCGAACTCGGTTGAGATGCTCAACATCAATGGCTTTGAACAGATTGCGATTCAGGAAGCGTTGGCAAAGGTTGGCAAGTGGCAGGGGTGCCTCTTCCTGCCAACGCATCAGGTGATAGCCGGTGCGCAAGTCATCGTTGGCGAGGTAGGCCTCCAGATCAATGGCTTCTGGCTCCCAGAGCCACTTGCCCATAGTTTTATCGGCCCATACTTCAGCAGGCCCAAGTTGCCGCGCCGTACGTATTAATTGCTCCAACAACCAATTGCACACCACATTCAGACGGTGGTTGTAGACGCTGCGGTACATCAGATTGCGAACGACCAGGTAGTGCTCAACTGCCATGAGTCCTTTCGGGTGAATGGCCAGTTCTCCGTCAGGAGCAAGAGTGAGAGCCGAGAGGATCCGTTCGAGGTCGAGTTGTCCGTAGCTCGTGCCTGTGCTGTAACTGTCGCGAAGCAGGTAATCGAGTCGATCGCAGTCAAGCTGGCTGCTGACCAGTGTTTTGATCACATTGCGGGGTGTCAGGCCCTGCTCAAGGAGATCAGCTACTCCAGCAGCTGTGCCCGGAGCGTAATTTTCAAGAGGGGCTTTGATCGCAGGATGCTCTCGCACCACGCGGGCTGACCAACTTTCGTGGCACATGCCGAACATCTCCTCGCCCGTATGGCTAAGGGGGCCATGGCCAAGGTCATGAAGGAGGGCCGCTCCATAGAGAAGGCCACGGTGCTCTTCGAGGCTTGCATCAAAGCGCAGCAAGCTTTCAAGGGCCTGGCGTGCCAGATGAAAGACGCCAAGGGAATGGGTGAAACGACTTGATTCGGCGCCGTGAAAGGTGAGAAAGGCTGGCCCAAGTTGACGGATGCGTCGCAGTCGCTGGAAGGGTTTTGCATCGATCAACTCCATCACCATGGATTCGGCCGGATGCTTGTCATTCAGGCTGATGCCGCCATGGAGGGGGTCGTGATAAGTGCGGACACTCATGGAGCAACGCTTTCCAGCTGAGCCCCCAAAATCAGTTCGGCGTCATGAAGCCAACGATCAACCTCGTCGCCTGGATTGAGAGGTTCTGGTTGATCGAGAACTCGATCGGGCTCGATGCCTTGGTTTTGAATGTCTCTGCCGCTGGGAGTCACGTAGGCCGCAACAGTGACAGCCAAGCCACTGCCGTCGCTCAGATTTGTCAGTGTCTGGATTAGCCCTTTGCCGAAGGTTTGACTGCCGATCAATTCTGAGCGGCCATTTTCTTGAAGCGAACCGGCCAGGATTTCACTGGCACTAGCTGTTCCACCGTTGACGAGAGTCACCATTGGACCGTCATAGAGCGTTTCGAAGGCTGCAGGAATGGCGTCTTTGATCCCTTCACGATTGCGTGTCTCAACGATTGGGGCGTTGCTAAGGAAGGCGTCCGCGACGGCGAGACCTGAACTCACTAATCCTCCAGAGTTGTTGCGCAGATCGAGTACAAGGCCCTCAATGCCTTTTTCAGATAGTTCCTGCAGGGCTTCTCGAACCTGTTCGGGAACGCCTTCGCTGAACTGGGTAATGCGCAAGTAGCCCAGTGTGTGTGCTTCATTCCTTATTCGGCGGGTTCGGACGGGCCTGAGCTCAACGCTGCGTCTTTCCAGGGTGACTTCTTTGCTCTCTTCGTTGGGGGGTTGCAAGACGACGACGACCTGTGAACCAACCTCACCTCGAAGCCTGGCGGCAGTGGCTTCAAGACCAAGGCTCTGAGGTGAATCTCCGTCAATACTTAGTAAGGCTGTGCCACTCACTACGCCTGCGTCTGCTGCGGGAGAGCCCTCAAGGGGTGCAATGACCACCACCTGCCCGTCTTCACTGCGAGCTCCTAGTTGCAGGCCAACGCCATTGATTTCGCTGCCGAGATTGCTCGCCTTTAAAGCTTCATAGTCCTGCGGTCTCAATAACCTGGTGTATGGATCGCCAAGGGGAAGCAGCATGGCTTCGATCGCCATATAGGCATC
>CATBLW010000267.1 GCA_949486985.1 Prochlorococcus marinus str. MIT 9215 | reverse complement strand
TTGGCCTGAAGTTCTCGAGTGACCATTCCTCCAAGGATGCTTGGTTCCATCAAAGGAGCCACGACCCTGGGCAGCTGATAGGTGACACTCAATTTCACGACCGTCAAACTCTCGCTCTCTGCATAAAACCGCACCGCGCCCTTCGTTGGAAGCCCTCCAACGGATTCCCACATCAACTGCTGGGCATCAATCCGCTTGGTAATCCTTGCCTGCCATTGGAAACGAAAACCCTGAGCAGATAACGTCCAATTTGTGAGATCTGGATCATCAAGCGTGGTCACCGACTCAATCCAATGCATCCAGCGAGGCATGGCCTCCAAGTCACTCCAAACGGCCCAGACCTGATCAACAGGAGCCTTGACCTCACTCGTGACTGTGTGTTCCAACCAGCGTCCCATGATCAAGCCACCGATGCATTGGTTGCCAAACTGGCTGACTTACCAAGGATGGCGGCAGCGGCAAGATGTCCACTCATCGTGGCCCCCTCCATCGAATCGATGTAGTCCTGCCGTGTATAGCTACCTGCTAAGAAAAAATTACTCACAGGAGTTCGTTGGTCAGGCCTAAAGGATTCCATCCCAGGAGCCTCTCTGTAGAGAGATTGGGCCAGTTTGACGACATTGCTCCAGACCAACTTGAGAGACCGTGACGAAGGGAACAAGTCACGAACCTGCTGATCGGTATGCGCCACGATGGACTCAACGGATTTTGGAATCCAAGGATCTCCAGGCGTCAAAACACACTGGAGCAATGACCCCAATCCTTCCCGCCGATAATCCTCAGGGCTAGCGAGGGCGAGATCAGCGAAACAACTGAAATCGGCATCTGCGGTGTAAAGCAAGTTATCGAGTCCCGCAGGATGATTGAGATCACGACGCGCAACCTCATCAGCAGGGTTCTCACCCAATTCAGTCACCCAACCGTCATAACGCAGCTGAACTGTGGCCACCGGAACGGTTTGAAGCTTGTGAATGGCCTCAAACTGGGGATACTTGCGCCAAGCCTTGGGCAACAAACGCTTGATTCCAGGGACATCACAAGCAGCCAGATAGCGATCGGCTTGCACCATGATCTCTCCATCTGGCGTACCAATGCTCAATCCAGTCAGCTGAGTCTGCTCGCCATCTTCAAAGTGAAGCTCGCGAACACGATGGCGCAAATGAAGCTGCCCGCCCCTGGCCGTGATGTAGTCAAGAATTGGAGCCGTCAGCCAACGATGTGGGGAGCCCTGCAGCAAATTCAACTTGGAGGCTTCCGTGCGAGATGCAAACATCATGAAGATGGTGAGCATGCAACGAGCCGAGATGGCCTCGCAGTCGATGAAGCCCAAGGCATAGGCCACAGGGTTCCACATACGTTCAATGCTCTTGATGCTGCCGCCATGGCTAACAAACCACTCTTGGAAGCTGACCGAATCGAGAGCTCGGATGGTGCGCATCGCCCCCTCATGATCCACGAGCCCCCTAACGATGGGACTCGTACCTAAAGCAAGAGCGTTTTGTAATTTGTCGATCCAGCTCAACTGAGGCGTTGTAAAAAACGCCTTAAGTCCATTGAAAGGTGCTCCTAAAGCGAAGCGGAAATCCAGAGATCGAACATCACCGCCCAGGTTGACGAATAAATGGGTGTGGTCTTTGGGGAGCAAATGGTCAATGGCACCAACTTTGCGCATCAGCGCAAAAAGATTGGCGTAATTAAAGAAGAAAACATGCAGGCCCATCTCGATATGGTTGCCCTCTGGATCTTCCCAACTACCAACCTTGCCGCCCATAAAAGGTCTGGCTTCATACAGATCCACTGCATGACCAGCATCCACCAAATCAACAGCTGCAGCCAAGCCAGCAAGCCCAGCGCCCACGATCGCGACCCTCACCCGCTACCAACAGAACAACTGACTGACTCTATGAACATGGCGAGCAGGGTGGCAGACGGCAGAACTCGGCAAGCATCAATACAGTGAATGCAGGTCGGCTCTAGCACCCATGACCAGCATCACCACCCCTGCTCAACCCCACACCGCTGCAGACGGCAAAGGGATTCTGATCACGGGGATTGCGATGCAACAACTGGCCAAGCTCTGCATTGAGCAAGGAGACGCTCAGGTGTTGCGTGTGGGGGTGCGCTCAGGTGGATGCAGTGGCATGAGCTACACCATGGACTTTGTCCCATCCTCCGAGATCGAAGAAGCAGACGAGGTCTACGACTACCAAGCCCCGGATGGTGCTTGTTTCCGCGTGATCTGCGATCCCAAAAGCCTGCTTTACATCTATGGCTTGCAGCTGGATTTCAGCTCTTCACTCATCGGTGGCGGTTTCAACTTCACCAATCCGAACGCCACCCAAACTTGTGGTTGCGGCAGTTCCTTCGCAGTCTGAAACCCATGGACGCGCCTACCTGGGCATGGGAGGCTAAATAAGTCGCGCAAGTCTTGCAGCATCTGATGGAGCCCACTGAAGAGAACCTTTTTGATAACGCCATGGCCCGTTATCAAGCCGGGGAGGAGGCCAGCTCACTGGTTGAAGATTTCGAAGCGATCACAACTGCAGCCCCCAATCAAGCTGCCGGCTGGACTTGCCTGGCCTGGCTGCTATTGCTTAGCGATCAACCAGAACGTGCACTGCGCTCGGCTCGAACAGCGGTGAAACTTAACGGCCAAGACCCCCAAGCCCGAATCAACCTGAGCTTGGCACTACTGGAAACGAAAGCCAAGGGCGTGCGAGATCAGATCGATATTGTCCAAAAAATAATCAGCATGGTGCCTGAGCTAGAAGAAGATCTCAAAACTTCAATCGCGGATGGATTGAATCGCAA
>CATBLW010000266.1 GCA_949486985.1 Prochlorococcus marinus str. MIT 9215 | reverse complement strand
CCCTGAGAGCGATGCTGTTGTTCAAGTCCTTGGCGAACAGCTTGCAAAACGCCTAGGAGACAAGCTGGGAGAACAAAGACGAGAACAACGAGGGGAAGCCCTCCCAGAACAGCCCAGCGATGCTCTCCTTTCAGATCCGGACAGTTCAGATCAGGTCAGATCCGTTCAGATGAGATCCGGTCAGACCCGTTCAGATCAGTTCCGTTCAGTTCCGTTCAGATCCGGTCAGATCAACAATCTCAGCACCCTCTTAAGGGAAGCTCCGACACCATCACCACGACTATCACCTGAACCTTGCTAACCATCTATCGCAGCAACAGAGCGGAATGGTTAGGCCGTGTATTAGCTGAACAGCTACGACTAGAACCTCCTGCCCCCTTCGACTGTGTCGATGTGGTCGTGAACACCTGGCCCACCAGTCGCTGGTTGGGAGAGCAACTCGCCACAGTCAATGGCATCAATGCGCTGGTGCGCTTTCCCTTTCCAGGTTCCCGCCTGCGACAACTGGTCCGCACCGTCTTGGAGCTCGACAACAATGCAGAAGATCCTTGGCGGGCAAGCCGACTTGTCTGGCCTCTATTGGATTTATTGCCGGAGCTACTGGAGAGAGATGAAGCCAACCCATTGCGGGAATGGTTGAATCGCCAACCCACAGGCCCAGGCCAACTAAACCGAGAGCAATGGCAACTTGCACGCAGCATTGCTGATGCTTTTGACGACTATGCCCTCTACCGACCGGAGTTGATTCGCCATTGGTTGCAAAATGAAGATCGCCGTGTCAACGCACGCTTAGAACTTCCAGAGCATTTGCAATGGCAACCCATCCTGTTGCGTTTGCTAGCAGAACGCCTCGACAGCGAGCCATTTGGTCTTCAGGTGCATCGTGCCGTAGAGAAGTTGCGCAACGACGCCGTTCCAACCAGCGCATTGCCAAACCAAATTCGCCTGTTTGGAGTCAGCAGTCTTGCCCCAGTTCAGGTGCAATTGATTCAGGCACTTTCAGGTGTAATCAACGTGCAGATGTTTCTGCTCACACCTTGTCCTGATCTTTGGCAACGTTGTCAAAGCAGACGTGAGCAGCTCGGCAATGATTGGACCACTCCGCCAGACGGGAGTTGGTTATTGAAAGCCCCAAGACTTGAAGCCACCCTCGGAAGGATGGGTGCAGAATTTCAGCAATTACTAGAAGGAACAGGAGAAAGCCAACTTGGCCAATGGCAAGAAGGCGATTTGTTCGCCGCACCGGCCACCATGGCCTGCCAAGCCGGACGCGAACCATCGCTGCTTGAACAACTCCAACAACAATTCGTCGTTCCAGATGATCAGCAACCTTTACGTCGCCATCAACACGACACCTCGTTGCAGTTTCTCAATTGCCCAGGGCAATGGCGTCAAATTCAACTGGTTCGCGATCAAATCCTGCAGTGGTTGGCTGCTGACCCAACGCTAGAGCCTCGTGATGTCCTGGTGATGACACCCCAGATCGAACGCTTTGCGCCATTGATTGCCTCCGTGTTCAATGATGTTGAGGCCACTGGAGTTGAGCTGCCCTGGAGGATCACAGACCGCAGTCAGCAAGACAATCCTGGCTTAACGCAAGCGGTGTTGCAAATTCTCAAACTCGCTGGTGAACGACTCACAGCAAGTTCCCTTGAACGGCTGTTGGCCAATTCCGCTATTCAGGAACAGCAACAACTCAGCCAAGACGATGCCAACAGCATTAGCCGTTATCTACAACTGAGTGGATTTCGCTGGGGTCTGGATGCAGAAGAACGAGGTGGTGATGAAACCCATAGCTTGAGCTGGTGCCTAGATCGCTGGCTACTTGGCTTGGTGTTACCCAGCACTCCAGGTCTGGCACCCAAAGGAGCTGCACCTTTTGCCGAAGGGCTTCCACCAGCGCAGCTAGCCAAGTGGTGGCAACTACTTGACCATATCCGTAGACAACTGCGCGAGCTCAGGCGCCCTCGATCTTGCTGCTCCTGGGTGGAACTGCTGCAGTCATTAATTGATGACCTATTCGGAGATGGCGGAGCATGGGCATGGGAGCGTCAATGTCTACTGACTGCCCTAGAAGAGTGGCGACAACTCGCGCATGAATGTCCGTTATTGGTAGATGCTGCAGTCGCTGCAGAGGTGTTAGACGAAGCCCTTTCCGCCGATAGCGGACGTTTCGGCCATCGCAGTGGTGTCCTCACCATCAGCGCACTAGAGCCGATGCGTGCCATCCCCCATCGCGTGATTGTGCTGATGGGTCTGGATGCCGACATTTTTCCCCGCCATCGCGAACGTCCAGGTTTTCACCTCCTTGAGCATCAACGTCAGCTCGGGGATCCACGCAGCAGTGATCAAGATCGCTACGTCATTCTTGAAGCCTTGATGTCCACACGCCAGCACCTTTTAATCGCGTGGAGCGGCAGGGATGAACGTTCTGGAGAACAACAACCAGCCGCCAGCCCTGTGCAGCAATGGCTAGGACAACTTGAGAAAGAACTTGACCGAGAAGAGTTCCAGGGATTACTTCGAGAACCAGCATCCAATCCCCTCAATCGCAGTAATTTCCTCTCTAATGGAAGCCAGCCTCCTGCAAGCTGTGATCAACGTCAACTCGAGGCTAGACAATGGCTCGACAACAACACAGAGCCTCAAAGCCTTGCTCTCGCTTTACCTTTGAGCTGGGGCCTGCCTGCAACAGATGCCTCCACAACGATCAACATTGAACTGCTGCAGAGCTGGCTAACAGCACCCCAACAAGTCTGGCTCAAGCAACTGCAACTCCAACCGCGTGAATGGCTGGATCCCATTGAAGACCTTGAAGCGCTCGATCTGGAGGAATGGCATCGGCATCGATTGCTCAAACAGCGTTTGGATGAATTAATCAATCAACTCGAAGAAGATGGCAGCCCCCCCCTGAAAACAGCGATTCCAGGCCAATGGCAACATCAACAGGCAGGCCAGGGAACCCTGCCACCTGGAGCCGCCGCCACCCTGGAAAGCGAGCGCTTAGAGAAACGCTGGCTTCAGCTGCAATCAACTTTGCTGAGCATTGGTGAATGCAAAGCAAAACGTCTGGAACTACCAGAAACCTCCAAAACAATTTTGTGGGCAGGCCAAACAGCTGTCGTTGTTCAACCAGGTCAAATGAGACCCAAGGGAATCATGGAAGGCTGGCTGAACCATCTTTTGATCTGCAGCCAAGACAAAGCTCCTGCTCAAACCATTTTGGTTACTCGCAATGCCTCAACCAACAAAAAGGATCAATTCGAAATCGCCCTGCGTTGGCAACCACTTACAAGCGACGAAGCCCAATCGCATCTCAAGGAACTAAAAGCCTTAGCGAATCAAGGGCTTAGCCAATGCTGGCCAGTCCCTCCCCTCAGTGGGTGGGCATGGGCAACAGCTAACAAAAAATCTGCTGGCAGTGGCGATGAGGCTTTCAGCAAAAAATGGAATGGTGGCTTCAAGATGCAAGGAGAACGTGAACAGGCTGAAATGCGCCTTTGCTTCGGAGAACAATGCGAAGCATCAAAGCTGCTTAATAGCAACTGTTTTGTAGAGGCTTGCGCCAAGCTCTATGGGCCCTTAATTGACTCGCTTGTCAGCTAAGCGAGCAAGCCAACAGCTATGGAGAACTAAAGGCGACTCTCAAACAAAGAAGATCTATAAGCTTGTCGATCAATCGATGGTTGGCCAGACAACGCATCAAACAGCTCAATAATGGAAAGAGGCAAATAACAAGCAACATGGTTGAGCCGAATGATTCATACAGGAAGAGGCCTTGGCGCTGATGTTTCCTCTCTTAACAAACTCGCTACCCGAGCCACTCAAAAAAGCCTTGTCTGGTTGGGGACTGAGCTGGGGTGGATGGCTAGATAATCGCCATGGTGAATGGTTGCTTGTCGCTCAAATCATTCTAATTGCAGCCCATTTGCTGCCAGCTTGGCCATCGCCAATCAGCATGGGCATCAATTGGCCATTGCCGATTGCCATCTCCGGCGCATGCCTTTTTTACCTTGGTTTAATACTCGCAGCTCAATCCTTCTTGCGCCTTGGCGCCAGTCTCTCCCCACTCCCTGATCCAAAACCTGGTGCGGCATTGGTCACCACAGGCGCCTACCAGCGCTGTCGGCATCCTCTCTATCAAGCGATTGTCATCAGCTCTGCAGGAGTAGCAATTGCTCTTGGCAGTATCCTGCATGTTGCTTTGCTGCTGAGTCTTTGCAAAGTACTCAAAAGCAAAGCAAAAAGAGAAGAGAGTCAATTATTGCTTCTGCATTCTGAATACAAAAGCTATCGTGCTAACACACCCGCCATCATCCCATGGATACCGATGCTGGATTGGCGCAGTTAATCAACCAAGCTTCAACACGAAACATTTGAGCCGATCATGTCAATAGCGTCGAACAATTGCTTGCACGTATACAATATATTCAACAAAATGAGAGGGCATAGATGACATCAAGAGCTGAATCAAAACAATGGCCTACTTCGAAGAATCAAATTTGCTGTCACGATTGATCAGAGCTTCTATGCAAACACAAGGACAAACAATTAAGCCAGACAGCTATAAAGGCTTCGAGTGCCAATCTTCTGCAAAGAGACTCAAAAGATATTCATACATTCCTTCGACATCCATAAACAATCGAAAGCCTTATTCAGCCATGGCAATTAGGAATTGATATGAATAAAGTTAGCCGACAACCAGATCATGTCTTTGAGCCTAATCACTACCCAATTACGCCTGGGCTTCGCTTAATTGAAGCGAGTGCAGGTACAGGCAAAACCTTTGCACTAGCCCATATCGTGCTTCGGTTGCTGACGGAAGGGAAGCAATCTCT